>NZ_SFBZ01000035.1:0-31559 GCF_007095495.1 Microcystis sp. M_QC_C_20170808_M9Col
GACTCTGTGTAAGACAGTACATGGTTTTTTAACTGTGGTATGCGACGGTGGTGGAAGCAGAAACTTAAATCGTGAGGTTTAGGAATCGCCGCACTTTTAGGGCGGCGAGGATGTCAATGTTTGGAGATACTGACAACGAATTATCCCATTTTTCAAAAGTAATGGCAGAGATGGTTAATTGCCCTCACCCCCTCCCCTCTAACGCTCTGGGACAGGGAAGGGGGTGAGGGAAACGAATAAAGAAAAATGGTATTACAGGCAGTTGTTGATATATTTGTAATAATTTAAGAGTGACTGATAATTGCTGATTGTCGATATTTCTGCAAATGTGAGATGCACCCTTTTTTAAGCTACAAGAAGACCCAGAGAATAGGGGGGCTAAAGTGTTGAAAGTATCGCCAATATTTAAAACTAAACTTTTTTCTGTCCGGTTATCCCATAAGAGTTAAGGATAAACACAAAGGCATAAAGAACACAAACAGAAAGACAGATTCGATTTACTTAGGGCTGGCTGAATAAATGTGAAATGTAGTCCTGTAGGGGCGAAGCATTCGGATAGAAAATCTACGGTTTCACCGATAGGTTATTGCCCGAATGCTTCGCCCCTACTTTTTGCCGCAGACCACTAGGTAGGGTTTGCTGAATAAATCTAAAAACCTTGTTGGATAAGACTTTTGGACTTTTTTCCCCTCAAAAAGTGCCAGCCATTGCGGGGATCGGGGGAAAATTCAGGTACTTTTTCCACCTCTTGCCTCTTGCCTCTTGCCTCTTGCCTATCTTCACTAGGAAATTAATTTTGCACGACTACTTAGTTGACCACCTGAAAATCGGTAAAACCCCACACCCCACACCCCACACCCCACACCCTGCCCCTAGGAAAAGCTTTTTGCCGCAGACCACTAGGTAGGGTTTGCGGCAAAAAGTTTGTTGGTGGGGTTAGGAGTCGGTCGTCAGTAGCCGGTCGTCAGTAGCCGGTCGTTTCAGGCTTTGTTGCCCTCTCTTTTTGTACTAACTTATGTACTGAAAGGAGGATAATGCCAGGTTTTTGGGGGTCCCAATCCGATTTTCGCAGCACTAACATCGGATTTTAACAGGTCAAAAGCCTTATTTTCAAAAGGTTTTACCATTATTCAGCAAACCCTAAATAAATATTTTTCTTTTCTGTCTCCCCTTTTCGATTACACTGGTAATTGAGAATAATTAGCATTTATTTTAGCGATCGCAAGTCTTAGACAGTTTCAAAACCGTTGACTGAGGCTGACATTAGCGCAGTTATCACCCTTTGGCTACTGAAGTAAACTCGATGAGCTATCAAGGAATTATTGTCACTCTTGAATGAAAGACCTTCTTTGCCTTTGGAGATAAGAAAAGCATGGACGATAAAATTAGACCTAATGACCCAGAAGAACCAGAAAAATCGCCAAATAAAGCCCAATTTTCCCCTTGGGGTGGTAAAGAGGCAGTAGCAGAACGTACTAACTCCATGGGTACTGAGCTAACAGCCACCTATCCCCTCGCACAAGTGGAAATGGGAAAAACCGTCTGGTTAGCGGGATTTCAGGGGACAGGAGGAATCAATCGACTCCTAGGTATGGGATTAAACCCCGGCATTCAATTACAGGTAATTAGCTCCCAAGGGAGGGGATCAGTTTTAATTGGCATTCAAGACAATCGTATCGGTATCGGGGCGGAAATGGCCGAAAAAATCCTCGTTAGTGACAGTCAACCAAAAAAACTGGAACCCAAAAAAGACCTACCTGAAGTAAGAACATTTCTGCGGGAGATACCCATAGGAAAAGCGGGTAAAGTCATCGGTTATGACCGAGCATTGCGCGGATACAAAGGAAAATTGTTATCAATGGGATTAACTCCGGGGACAGAGTTTACCGTCATTCGTGTCGCACCTTTGGGGGATCCCGTCGAGATTCGAGTGCGGGGATTTCATCTCAGTCTGCGAAAACAGGAGGCAGACACTTTAATCGTCGAACAAATAGACCCAAAAAGCTAAATTTAATCATCTAAGCCTATTCGTCACTCAATATCCTAATTATGGTCAAACCGATTATCGCCTTAATTGGCAATCCTAACTGTGGCAAAACTACCCTTTTTAATGCTCTCACGGGGGCCAATCAACGGACCGGCAACTGGCCGGGAGTAACAGTCGATCGCAAAGAGGGAAGATTTCAAGTTAACGGGGAAGATATCACCCTTGTGGATTTACCCGGAGTCTATTCCCTTGATGTGGAAGAAGGGGAGACAGGAATGGATGAATTAGTCGCTAGGGACTATCTGCTGTCAGGAGAAGCGGATTTAGTGATTAATATCGTCGATGCTGCCAATTTAGAGCGCAATCTCTACCTTACTACCCAAATCATGGAGATGCGTTTACCGATGTTGATTGCCCTGAATATGATGGATGTGGCCAAAACTAGGGGTATTGTGGTTAATCCGCAACTCTTAAGCGATCGCATGGATGCAATTGTCGTGGCGATTAGTGCGGTTAAAGGGGAGGGAATCGGAGAATTAAAGCAAAAAATTGGGGAATTAGTTGGTAATATTAACCATACTGCCGCTTATGTGGCTTATCCTGCGGTAATTGAGGAAGCTCTTAACGAGATTATTGCCTACATTAACGACCATAGCAGTAAAAGGATCGTTGAGCCAAGATGGACTGCTTTAAATCTACTGCAATACGAGGATCGCATCGCCCCAGAATTGCGCTCACAGGAACTATTAAGCATTATCGTCAAGCATAGACGACAAATACACCAAGTTTTAGGGGAAGACCTCGATATTTTAATTGCTGATACTCGTTATGGCTTTATTCAACAAGTTACCCAGGGAGCCACTCAACGGACTGGACAGATAAATGATACCATGTCCGATCGCCTCGATCGGATTGTTCTCGATCGCTGGTGGGGAATTCCGATATTTTTGGGCGTAATGTACCTAATGTTCTTGTTTACCATCAATGTTAGTGCTGCCTTTATCGATTTCTTCGATTTAACTGCCCAGACTATCTTTGTCGATGGTTTGTCCCAAGTTTTACAAAAAATCCCTACCCCGGGTTGGCTAATTGCTCTGCTCGCTGATGGAGCGGGGGGAGGTGTGCAAACCGTCGCCACTTTTATCCCCGTAATTGGCTTTATGTTCCTCTTTTTGTCAATTTTAGAGGATTCTGGCTATATGGCCCGGGCAGCCTTCGTCATGGACCGATTGATGCGTTTGGTGGGATTGCCGGGTAAATCCTTTGTCCCCATGCTAGTGGGATTTGGTTGCAGTGTGCCGGCAATTATGGCCACCAGGACCCTAGAAAATTCTCGCGATCGTTTAATGACGATTATGATGAACCCTTTTATGTCCTGTGGGGCCAGATTACCTGTTTATGCGCTATTTGCGGCGGCTTTTTTCCCCATAGGTGGTCAAAACATCGTTTTTGGTCTTTATATCTTAGGAATTCTCGCCGCTATTTTGACGGGATTGGTGATGAAAAAAACCCTACTCAAGGGAGAAGTCAGTCACTTTATTATGGAATTGCCTCCCTATCATCTACCGCGTCTGAAAGGGGTTTTAATTCGTACTTGGGAACGTCTGCAAGCGTTTTTATGGAAAGCTGGACGAGTTATCGTTTTAATGGTGATGATTTTGGGATTACTCAACTCCGTCAGTTTTGATGGTTCTTTTGGTAATCAAGACAGCGAGCGATCGGTTTTAAGTGCTACCAGTAAAGCTGTAACTCCTATTTTCTCACCCATGGGACTAGAACCGGAAAATTGGCCGGCAACAGTGGGAATTTTTACGGGAGTTTTTGCCAAAGAAGCAATGGTAGGCACCTTAAACTCAATTTACAGCCAACTAGCAGGGGAAGATAACCCGAATAAGGGGGCAGCACAGGTAAAATTCGACTTTTGGGGGCAAATTCACCGAGCTATTGCCACTATTCCCGCCAATTTAGCGCAATTACCCAATCAATTACTTGATCCCTTGGGTTTAAATCTTGGTGATCTGCAAGATCAAAAAACGGCTGCCGAGAAGCAAGAGGTAGATTTAGGAATCTTTGGGGCAATGGCGAAAAGATTTGATGGTCAAGCGGGTGCTTTTGCCTATCTGTTGTTTGTTCTGCTCTATTTTCCCTGTGTTTCGGCCACATCGGCCGTATATCGCGAAACTAATGCCGGTTGGACTGCTTTTATTGCCCTCTGGACCACAGGAATGGCCTATATTGTTGCCACTTCCTTCTATCAAATCGCCACTTTTTCTCGACATCCGGGATTTTCTCTCTTTTGGATAGTCTTGATGGGTTTAACCGTAGTCGGGGTTTTATTCACCTTAAAAAATCTCCGTCCCCGAAAAATCAACCGTCCCGCAATTTAAAAGTAGGGTGGGTTAGGCGACGAAAAGCTAGGCAACTAACTAATTATTTAGATTCGCCGTAACCCACCGCAATCAAGCAACTTTTCTCGATTTTTTTCGCTTATAAACCATGATTTTAACCGATATACAGGCTTATCTTGCCAAAAATCAGAAAGCATCTCTGGCTGACTTATCCACACACTTTCGGATGTCAGCGGATGCCTTAAGTCCCATGCTCGATCGCTTGCTGAAAAAAGGGCGAATTCGCCTGATTTCCCTGGAAAAATGCGGAGGATGCAGCCGTTGTTCCCCAGAATCTATGGCTTTTTACGAATGGATTGAAGGCAATTCCACAGGGACAAACAGATAAAAGTTTAATACTACAGAAGTGATCTAAGTAGGTAGGCGTTAAAAGTTGTCAGACACCCCCCTTATTAAGGGGGGATTAAAGGGGGGACTAAGGGGGGATCGGCACCCCCCTTATCAAGGGGGATCCCCCCGCCTATCGGCACCCCCCTTATCAAGGGGGGCAGGGGGGATCGAACCTAAAATCCATTTTTAATTTAATTATAACCAGCTACTTAACTATTAAGATAACTGCTGTATTACCGGTCGCTTTCAACGGGGATAGTTAATTTCTGGCGAGGAACCAAAGTCACTCAACCGCAGAACCTCAAGGTTGTATAATCTTTAAGAGTTATTAAGCTTTGTATCAGTTTGCTCGGCAGCATTTAATGAATATACTTTTGGTGACATCATCTTTAGGTTTACTCCTAGCGATCGCTATCGTCGTCTATTTTGTTTCCTCTCGCAAGTACCAATCGTCGGACTCGGTGGCCAATTCCTACGACCAATGGACCGAAGACGGGATTTTAGAATATTATTGGGGCGAACACATCCATTTAGGTCACTACGGTTCCCCACCAGAAAAAAAAGACTTTCTAGCGGCAAAAGCCGACTTTGTGGCGGAAATGGTCTCTTGGGGAGGTTTGGATAAACTACCCGCCGGTGTAACTCTCCTCGATGTCGGTTGTGGTATTGGTGGCAGCAGTCGCATTCTCGCGCGCGACTACGGATTTACCGTTACCGGTGTCACCATTAGTCCCAAACAAGTGGCACGGGCCAAAGAACTAACACCCCCAGATGTAAATGCTCGCTTTTTGGTCGATGATGCCATGGCCCTTTCTTTTCCCGACGAGAGTTTTGATGTGGTCTGGTCAATTGAAGCCGGTCCCCATATGCCGGACAAAGCCGTTTTTGCTCAGGAATTACTGCGAGTTCTCAAACCAGGGGGAGTCCTAGTGGTAGCGGACTGGAATCAGCGAGATGACCGTCAAAAACCGCTCAATTTCTGGGAAAGTCCTGTAATGCGCCAACTTTTGGATCAGTGGTCTCACCCCGCTTTTGCCAGTATCGAAGGTTTTGCCGAACAGTTAGCAGCCACGGGATTGGTAGATGGGGAAGTGATTACTGCTGACTGGACAAAAGCCACTCTACCCTCTTGGATTGATACCATTTGGCAGGGGGTGATTCGTCCCCAAGGTTGGTGGCAATTTGGTCTGACCGGATTGGTTAAATCTGTCCGAGAAGTGCCGACAATTCTGCTGATGCGTTTGGCCTTTGGTACGGGTTTATGTCGTTTTGGGATGTTCCGCGCTGTTCGCGCTAAATCCCATCTGCAACTAAGTCAGCAAGAGTCTCTTGCCTCAGCTATGTAGCTGGTTATAATTAAATTGAAGATGGATTTTTGGTTCGATCCCCCCTTAGTCCCCCCTTGATAAGGGGGGTGTCTGATAATTTTTAACGCCTACCTACTTACAGCTTTTCTCAGATAGATGAGGTGCGTTATCGCATCTAAAATACCTAGTTAGCAAAGGTTATTTTGTACTTCACTTTTACGATAAAGGCTGTAAATTAATCTTTAATATTTAATTAATCTCTGAAAGATTAATAAGGTACGGTTATAAACTCCACGCAATTATTACTAGGATTATAGAGAGTGTAAACTGCTTTATTTAATTCTTTGCCAACGCTACCAACCCCAATTAAACGCTTATCTTGAATCGTCAAAGTTTGACTTGGTTGCCGTTTATCTAAAGTAGTAACAGTGCTAGTTAAATTAGCGGACTGTAAAGAATAATCAAAAACTTTTCCCGCACGACCACAAAATAGATTATTAACTCCCACCCGTTGCAGTCGATCTAAAATTTGCCATGGGGGAGTATCGGGGGTTAATTCTTCACTAACACTGACACTACTGCCATGAATTAATAAACAATCCAACTCGACAAAACCAAAATCGAGATTTCGTAACCATTGCACCGTTTCTAAAGAAACTGCGTCCCAGAGTTGTTTAGTGCTATCAATTCCATGTTTATGGATTAATTCCGTCGGTTCTCCTGTTGCTCCTAAACTGTGTAAAATTAGACATTGTTCTTCCCACCATCCCCGACAAACCTGCGGATATAAGTTATTTTTAGTGGGATAACGTATTTGTTCTACCAGCATTTCACTATCGGGATTAACGCCGATAAAATCTCCTAAAATATATAAATTTTCTACAGTAACTGACCGTTGCTGAATATCTTCCAATACCGCTTGATAGGCTGGTAAATTACCTTGAATACCGCTTAAAATCGCCCACATAATTTCTTGATTTATCACAAATTAACGTTCGCAAACATGAGTCGGATCATCGGCTTTTTCCGCATATTCTAGACCCTTAGCCAATCGCCAAGCGAAAATAGGAGGTAAACCCGATGCTAAAATAGCCTGACAGGTTTCCTGATAGTTATAGGCCACTTCTCGCAGTTGTACCGCTGCCGTTTCTCGATCGTAAATCACATAGGTGGCATTTGGACGACCGTGACGCGGTTCTCCCACCGATCCCACGTTGATGATACGCTTGACCGGTGTGGTAAATTGCCGCGACTGTTCCCCATCGGGTTGATACACTTTTATTTGCAAGCTTCCCGCGTCGAGAGTGCGAATGTAGGGGATGTGGGTATGTCCACAGAATAAAACCTCTGTATCTACCGATAAAACCCGTTCTAAAGCCGTAAAAGCGTCCATTTCGGCTAAAAGGTACTCATGGTTACTTTGGGGACTACCATGGACAAAACAGAGGTGATCTAGCTTAAAAATTTCGGGCAGTTTTGACAAATAATTACGGTTTTCTGGGGTGATTATTTGATTTGTCCACTCATGAGCTAATCTACCGCGTTTTTCTGCTAAAAGCGACGGATAACTGCACTCACAGGCATTTAATCCCTCAACGATATCCTCATCCCAACACCCTTGTACCGTGGTAATCCCCAGTTGACGGATTTTTTCCACCACTTGGTTAGGATGAGGTCCGTACCCAACCAAATCCCCTAAACAGTAGATTTCTTGACAACCCTGTTGGTCTAAATCTCGCAAAACAGCATTAAAAGCGGGCATATTGCCATGAATACAGGATAAAACGGCTATTTTCATCAGATTAACTCCATTTCTGGCTCTAAAGATTCTTGAAATTGTTGTTGATAATAAAAAAGTGCCTCATCGGACAGACAACAATCACTAAGGGTATCGGCAATTATCGGTTTATCGAGATTGCGACCGACGATTTCAATCCCACTGAAGCGATTCGGTCTCCCATCGACATTTAAGGGGAAATTTAAGCTTTGAAAGTCTTTTTCTGGCCATTCATCCATAAATTCCCCATAAATACACTGACCATCGATGATATCGAAGATACTTTTAACCCGCAGCACTTCCCCATAGGCCCCTTGGGTTAATTCTGTCCAAAAGGTGGTTAAACTGGAAAAATCGATGATTTCTCCCGTTAAAACGGCTCTGTAAATCTGTATTTCTCGTTTTTTTAACCATTGATCACCTTTTATGGTTGTTTTGACGGGACTGATGACAATTTCATCGACGGGAACTTGTCCTTCGGGGATTTCTTCGTCTGGAGACGTAATCGCTACCCGATGACAATTGAGGGGTTTTAGAAAGCTTTCGAGGGATTGCGTGTCTAAATGCCATGGTACTTCCATATAGATCGTGTTTTCCATGGATAAACTGCTCAAAAGGTCTTCTTCTTCCCTAGAAACACAGGACAACTGGGGAAACTCACTCTCTAAAGTGAGATGATCAATGGGAAAAGTTTCCGTCTGGGGACTAAAATATAGGCTTGGCTGCTTGCTTTGGGCGATTTGTTGGCGAATCCAGTGGGTTTTTCCCGCTGCTATACCCCCCGTTACCACGATAATCATTTGCTCCTTCTCTAGTGTGATAATGATAATCATTCTAGCATAAGTCAGATTGGGGCAAGTAATCTTCCTTAACCAATCCTCTAGACTTAGCCAGGTTATTTTGGGAAAAATTGGCGGTTTCTTGGGATATTAATCATGGTTATGGCTCTTTTCTCTAGGATACCATTGGCTTTGTCCATCGGGTAAATCAACCAAGGTAATTCCCCTCGTTTTTAATTGTTCCCTTAATCGATCGCCGCTTCCGTAAAGTGCAAGGGTTTGCGATAATGAACTTGGAGAACAAAGAGACGTAAAACCATGGGATCGAGGGTTCGTTAAATTTTAAAGTTTTTATCCATAAATTATTCATAAGTAGCTGGTTATAATTAAATTAAAAATGGATTTTAGGTTCGATCCCCCCTGCCCCCCTTGATAAGGGGGGTGCCGATCCCCCCTTAGTCCCCCCTTAATAAGGGGGGTGTCGATCCCCCCTTAATCCCCCCTTAATAAGGGGGGGTGTCTGAAAACTTTTAACACCTACCTACTTAGTTTGTCCTTTTTAATTTTTTGAGAACTAGCCAAGCATTCGTTTAGTTGTGTCACAATTTCCTCTTTATTTAAATTTCTGCCGATAAAAACTAATTGATTGTTGGGTACAGTGTCCCATTCTACTGCTTGCAGATCGTAACGCTGTCCACTTAATTGAAAAATATGTTTTAAATCGCTTTGTTGAAACCAGAGAATACCTTTAGCTCGAAAAACATTTATCGGCATTTTTTTCGTAATAAAAGGCTCAAATTTATCTAGATTAAATGGTTTACTGCTAACAAAAGAGACAAAATTAAAGTCTTCAGGAGATTGATTATCACTGGAGCTTTGGCGATTTTTTTGAAAGTCTCTAAACTGGTTTTTATACAATTCTTCTTTAGTTAAACCTAAATCTAACAATAAACCCAAAGGAACCTGAGCATAACTACTTTTTAGGAGTCTTATACCCTGTTTTTCTCGACGAATAAACTTTTCTAAATCATCTAATTTTTTGCCACTGACTCGATCTATTTTATTGAGAATTACCACGTCACCATAACGAATTTGACTAAGGGCAATGTTACTATCAAAATGATCCGCCGTAAAGGTTTCAGAATCCACGAGGGTAATAATAGAATCTAAGCGAGTCAAATATTTTAACTCCGTGGCCAAGAAAGTGAGGATAATTGGCAAAGGATCGGCTAATCCTGTGGTTTCAATAATTAGATAGTCCACGGGAATTTCTTTTTCTAAGACCTGATATACTGTCTCAATTAAACTATCATTAATCGTACAACAAATACAGCCATTACTCAATTCTACCATATCTTCATCGATGGAAACAAGCAATTGAGAATCAATATTAATATCCCCAAACTCATTGACTAATACGGCAACTTTTAACCCTTCTTTATTGTCAAGAATATGATTTAGTAAGGTGGTTTTTCCACTCCCTAAAAAACCAGTAATAATCGTCACAGGCATTCCTGATTTAGGCAAGCAAGGGAGGGAATCGGAGAGGGGAATTATCAAAGAACTCATGGCAGCTAACCCACTTGTAAGTTAATTAATTGGCAGAAAATAGGCTTTTCTCAACCCTGTTAAATTCGTCTGGAGGGGATCGATCTCCACTAATTGCCGGTTTATACAAAAGTTTCAGAGATTAGTTTTAGATAGGATCGCCGTTTGCATTTTTTCTAATAAATCTGCCAGCGTCATCGAACCTAAATCACCCCCTTGTCGAGTGCGAACACTTAGAGTTTTACTGCTAACTTCTCGTTTTCCAATCACAGCTAAGACAGGGATTTTTTCTAGTTCTCCTGTACGAATTTGTTTGCCTAAACGCTCACCACTTTTATCGATTTCCACTCGATAACCAGCTTGTTTTAACTGCACTGCTACCTCTAAAGCATAATGATGCTGTTCATCACTAACGGGTAATAAACGGACTTGAATAGGTGCTAACCAGAGAGGAAAATCTCCTGCATAATTCTCGATTAAAATACCAAAAAATCTTTCCAAAGAGCCAAAAATAGCTCGATGAATCATAATCGGTCTTTCCCGAGTACCATCCCTAGCGACATATTGCATATCAAAGCGTTCTGGCAAGTTAAAATCGACCTGAATCGTGGAACATTGCCACATTCTACCGATCGCATCTTGAATTTTTATATCAATTTTAGGACCATAAAAAGCCCCACCTCCCTGATCCTCAATATAATCCCACTTTTTAGCATTTAAGGCCTCAATTAAAGCTGCGGTTGCCAATTCCCAAACACTATCACTACCCACGGATTTACTGGGGCGAGTCGATAAATTTACCTGATAATTAGTAAAGCCAAAATCGGAAAGAATTTTCTCGGTTAAGTTCAAAACTCCTAGAATCTCTGCGGCAATTTGTTCGGGTAAACAGAAAATATGAGCATCATCTTGAGTAAAACCTCGCACCCGCATTAATCCGTGTAAAACCCCCGATCGCTCGTAACGATAAACTGTGCCTAATTCTGCCCATCTTAGGGGAAATTCTCGATAGGAATGCAGGTCATTTTGATAGGTTAAAACATGAAAAGGACAATTCATCGGCTTAATTTGATAGCTTTGCTGTTCTAACTCGATCGCCTCAAACATATTGTCGCGATAAAAGTCCCAATGTCCAGAAGTTTTCCACAGATCTAAATTAGCTAGATGGGGAGTATAAAGAAATTGATAACCCGCTTCTAAATGAGCTTGGCGCCAATAATCTTCGATTAAATAACGCATTGTTGCACCCCGGGGATGCCAAAAAACTAAGCCGCCACCCGCATCTTCTTGGATGCTAAATAATTTTAATTGTTGTCCCAATTTGCGATGATCTCGTCGCTGCGCTTCTTCTTTTTGTTGGAGATAATTTTGTAATTCTGCGGGGGTTTGCCAAGCTGTGCCGTAAATTCGCTGTAATTGCGGCTGTTTTTCATCTCCTTGCCAATAAGCACCCGCTACACTTTCCAAGACGAAAGCATCTGGGTTAATTTCCCCCGTCGAGTTGAGATGCGGTCCCGCGCACAGATCCCACCAAAATTCTTCCGGGGGAGAAACAGCACCATCAATTAACGAGGGTTCTCGATCGCTCCGTCCTGCGTCCGGACTACCGATAAAATAACGGGTAATGGTTTCATCTGGGGGAATTCT
Organism: Microcystis sp. M_QC_C_20170808_M9Col; assembly: GCF_007095495.1. Lineage (NCBI taxonomy): Bacteria > Bacillati > Cyanobacteriota > Cyanophyceae > Chroococcales > Microcystaceae > Microcystis > Microcystis sp. M_QC_C_20170808_M9Col. The sequence goes on from NZ_SFBZ01000035.1 coordinate 11,784, forward strand.
CTCTAAAATTGACCGTTTGTAGGGTTGATTAAGGCGCTCGATTTCTGCGGTAATTTCGCTTCTTTCCAGCACTTCTCGGATAATTGGCAGGTTTTTCCCGATAATTCGCCCCATTTCTGCCGCTATTTTCTCCAAATCTTCGGGGGTAAAGGGTGTTGGGCGATCGAAATCGTAGTAGAATCCCGTTTCTGTCCAGGGACCAATAGCAACTTTGGTTTCAGGAAAGAGAGTTTGTACAGCCATCGCTAAGATATGGGCGCAAGTATGGCGTATTTTTACGATTTTTTGCGAATCTTCTTCGATAACGGGGCTTTCTGCTCGGGGGGACTTAATTTGATTGACCATTGCCAGCTACGATGATAATGATTATCATTGTAGCAAAGGAGGGCTGATGTCTAAGAAAAAAATGCGCTCAAATCCTCTAGCGGCAAGCTCAACGATAATTAATTTTTGAGAGTTCAAAAATGAGAAAAATAGGCATAAAATCTCTAAATAGAGAATTTAATTGATTAAAGCTCATTTTTGATTCTCCTGACGACCGAATACTAGCTACCTACTCCTCAACCAAGGGAAGATTTTTGATTTTGACAAGAGGTCTATACTTAATAGAGCCGTAGATTAATAACATTGTCGTTAAAGTCATGGCCATAATTAGGGGAGCGATTTTGGCTAACCAGAAAGCCACGAAGATTATGCCGATTCCGTCAGCGAGTAAGATGGGTAAACGTGGCCCTATGCCATGGTCAATAATTTTTCCCGTGCTTGGCTGCAGTTGAATTTTGGCTAAACAATGAAACCAAATTTGACTGACTAAAACTATTAAAGCTCCCCATCCTATCCAGAGGGCAGCCACATAAAAGCCCGCTAATTCCAAAACAATTGTACTAATTGTGACGATAAAAAAGCGATCGAGGCGAGGATCGCTGGTTTTTTGCTGAAATTGGGCAATTTCTCCCAAGTCCACCGCTGCCATGCGTGCCTGTTCCATACACATCCCCAGGGTACCTAGGGCAAGAATAGCAGCGGATAGGTTTTCCGGTGAGAATATTTGGGAGATTATGCCTAAACTAGCCGGAAAAAACAGTAAAAAAAGGATCGTTCGTCTCATCTATTCGGGGTGGGGTCGGATTAAGATAAGAAATGCTCTTGACTTGATCATTTCTGTAATGTCTTGTTTGCCTCCTTTTCAAAATGCTCTCCTTCTCACCCAAGCTTTAACCCATCGTTCCTATGTCAATGAACAGTCCGAATTGACGGAAAATAACGAGCGCCTAGAATTTTTGGGCGATGCGATTTTGGCTTTTTTGGTGGGCGAACTGTTGTATCAAAAATATCCCGCCATGAACGAGGCAGAATTAACCCGTTTGCGGTCAAATTTGGTCAAAGAAGAACAATTAGCGCAATTGGGCATCGAAATCGGCCTGGGGGAGTTAATGCGTTTAGGCAAGGGGGCAATTAAAGATCGGGGGCGATCGAATCCTACCCTATTAGCGGACACTTTTGAAGCGATAATTGGGGCTTATTATCTAGATTCGGGGTTAAATGCGGTTAAAAACTATCTGCACCAACTTTTTATCCCTGTAGCCTCTCATTTAGTCTCTCAACAATCGGAATCGCCATCTTTTATCGATGCCAAAAATCTCTTTCAACAGTGGGCCTTGGCCAATTTCGCCTCTAATCCAGAATATGCGATCATCGATGTGACAGGACCCCCCCACGCTAGGGAATTTACTGCCGAAGTGCGGGTTAATCATCTTCTCTACGGTACAGGTAAAGGTAAACGGAAACAGGATGCCACCAAAGCGGCTGCCGAAGATGCCTTAAAGCGCTGTCAATTGCCAGAGTAAATAGGGTTTGCGGCAAAAAGTTTTGCGTGGGGGCAGGGTGTGGGGTGTGGGGTGTGGGGTGTAGGGTGTAGGGTTTTACCGATTTTGAGGGGGTCAATTACCTAATTTTCGGGGAAAAAGTGCCTAAATTTCCCCCCGATCACTCCAAGGGCTGGTACTTTTTGATGGGAAAAAAGTCTAAAATTTTTATCCAACAAAGTTTTTAGATTTATTCAGCAAATTCCACTTATCTTAGGGGCCACCAATTAACTTTATCTCTGGTGGCACTGTACACTTCTTTTAAACCCTCGGCATCTAGTACCCGAATTAAATCCCCCGTCGATTCTGAGGCAATTAATCCCACGGTTTGCAATCCTTTTAATACCTGTTCGACGGTGCGTTGATTGAGTTGACAAGCGCGAGCAATCACATCGACGGATAAATCAAAAGTATAGATATTTTCGGCATCTGGTTGACTGCCTAATTCTCTTTCTTGATAGATTAAAGCTCTGAGTAAAGTGGCTACAGCTTGGGGTGGATAGCTACTGCAATTAAGCAAATGATACTCGAATTTTTGCTGTAATTCAAATAACAAACAGTACCGTTGACGAAAACTTTGGTTATCGTTGTAAATCTTTTCTAGTGCCGATAAGGGAATTTTCAGGACGTGGGTAGTTTTATAGGATTCCACCAAACAGGGAAAGGCGCGACTGGCTAAACCATAACTAAAGGGTAAACTCCTCATGCCAAAACAGCCACCGGGGTAGGTAATGGCAATAATCCGGTCGAGGGGAGTGCTGCGGACGACGATTACACCCTCATTCAAAATCACATACAAAACATCTAGAAATTCATCGGGGAGAAAAGCCGTATAGACGGGACGATTGGAAAATAGCGTCTCTAACTTGAGATTGTCAGCATCCAGATACTGACTTAACCAAGCCTCCTCTAGTCCGCGAAAGAGAAAACTCTGGTTAATCAATTGTTGTAGGAGGGTTGTTTTTTTGGCCTTGACGCTCTTACCCATAGTCTCAAACCTAGATGTAGCACTGATTTTATCTTCTCACAGTTTCCCTTGTTATCGCCTTATTCCCAATTTGTTTTATAAATGTATTGAAATTTTGTTTCCTGTGCTGTAGGATTAAACTACACCTGAAAACAGATACAACCTCAGAGTAAATCTTAGGAGCGCCGCCGATGCAGTTATCCCAGTCTTGTTTATCCCTACTCGTGGCAACTGTCCTGACGGGGGGAACGCTGGTATCCTGCACCCCATCCCCCACCAATAGCGGCAATGACAGCCAAAAACCCGTGACTGTGACGCTTGTTTCCTATGCTGTCACCCAAAGTGCCTACGAAAAAATCATTCCCGAATTTGTCGAGGAATGGCAACAAAAAACGGGGCAAAAGGTAACTTTTGAACAGAGTTATGGTGGTTCCGGTTCCCAAACTCGTGCCGTTATCGATGGTTTAGAAGCGGATGTGGTAGCGTTGGCTTTAGCTTTGGATACCAAGAAAATTGAGCAAGCGGGATTAATTCAACCCGGTTGGGAAAAAGAAGCTCCCAATGACTCTATTGTTCATAAATCTGTAGTGGCTTTTGTTCCTCGTGATGCCAATATTAAAATTAATAAATGGTCAGATTTAGCCAAGGATAATATTAAAGTTATTACCGCTAATCCCAAGACTTCTGGCGGAGCGCGCTGGAATTTTCTCGCTCTTTGGGGTTCGGTGACGCAAGCGGGAGGCAGTGAACAAGCGGCGCCAACTTTTGTCGAAAAAGTGTTTAAAAATGCGCCAGTTTTACCTAGAGATGCTCGCGAATCTAGTGATGTATTTTTTAAACAAGGCCAGGGAAATGTGCTGATTAATTACGAAAATGAGATGATTCTCGCTAACCAAAAAGGTGAGAATTTAGCTTATACTGTTCCCACCGATTATAACATTTCTATTGATAATCCCGTGGCGGTTGTTGATGCCAATGTGGATAAAAAAGGTACGAGAAAAGTGGCCGAGGCTTTTGTGCAGTTTTTATTTACCCCAGAGGCACAAAGAGAATTTGCTCAGGTGGGGTTTCGTCCCGTTGAACCGACGGTATTTAAAGAGTTTGAGAGTAAATTTCCTCAGATAAAAAATCTCTTTACCGTGCAGGATTTAGGCGGTTGGGATAAGGTACAAAAGCAATTCTTTGATGATGGAGGCTTGTTCGATAAAATTCTCACTAAAGCTGGTAAATCCTAAGGAGAAAAACCATGGATAATCAACCTCAATGGCAGACTATTAATCATCCCCAAAGTGACTTACATCTCGATCAATCTGGACTTGATCGCCCCACGTCCCGAAGAATAAAAATTCGGATTCCTAAACAATATATTAACGAGCCAATTATAGCACGTTTAGGGTCTTTTCCAGGTCTAAAAGTGAATATATTTTCCGCTTTGTTAGCGGCAAATAATAATCAAGATGGCTGGTTCGATCTACAACTACAAGGCAACTCCCAAGGGATAGAAAATGCCCTTTCCTATCTGGCAGATTTAGATGTAGAAGTTTGGTATGATTCAGCACAAGTTCTTGAAGAAGCGGACAATTGGTAATCTCTAGCAATAATAAACAATGGCTAACCCACAATTATCTTTATCTCCCAGTCAACCCCTGAAAAAAGTTTCTATTCCTTGGGTAATTACCATTAGTTATCTAGTGGTTTTGTTGGTTTTACCGGCGGCGGCACTATTTGCTAAATCCCTAACTCTTGGTTTTGCCGAATTTTGGCGCATTGCCACTTTACCGATTTCTTTGTCCGCTTACCAAGTCACTTTTTTGACTTCCTTAATCGCCGGATTAATTGACGGAGTTTTTGGCACTATTATCGCTTGGGTATTAGTGCGTTATCGATTCCCGGGTAAAAAAATTGTCGATGCTTGTGTGGATTTGCCCTTTGCTTTACCCACTTCTGTTGCTGGTTTAGTCCTAGCCACAGTTTACAGTGATAACGGTTGGCTCGGTCAATTTTTTGCCCCCTTTGGCATTAAGATATCCTTTACCATTTTAGGGGTTTTTGTGGCGATGTTATTTATCGCTTTACCCTTCATTGTCCGCACCTTACAGCCAGTTTTACAGGAAATGGAAAAAGAAGTAGAAGAAGCGGCTTTATCCCTCGGCGCTTCCTCTTGGCAAATCTTCTGGCGAGTTATTTTTCCCACAATACTACCCGCTATTTTAACAGGAGTTGCCCTCGGTTTTGCCAGAGCGATCGGTGAATATGGTTCCGTAGTTATTATCTCCTCTAATATTCCCTTTAAGGATTTAATTGCCCCAGTTTTAATCTTCCAAAGACTAGAGGAATATGATTACACAGGTGCGACAGTAATCGGCATGGTTTTATTACTGGTTTCTTTGTTCATGTTAGTAGTAATTAATTTCCTGCAGCAATGGGGGCAAAAATACAGAGTTAAGTAAAGAGTAAAAAATATTAGAGTATGACTGGAGACAGATCAAAAATGCTGAGTCTAAAAAAATCAACTAAACCGAAAGAGTGGGATTACAAACCCCTACTAATTATCATCGCCCTTGTTTATCTGGCACTATTATTATTTATTCCGGCGGCGGCAGTATTTTACTATGCTTTTCGCAATGGATTCCAAGCTTTTTTAGAAGCGGCGGGAACTTCTGACTTTATCGAAGCGGTAAAATTAACAGTAATTATTGCTCTAATTACTGTACCTTTAAACACAATTTTTGGACTTTGTGCAGCTTGGGTAATTGCTCGCAATCAATTTCGTGGCAAAACTTTATTAATTAGTTTAATTGACTTACCTTTTGCCGTTTCTCCCGTGGTAGCGGGTTTAATGATTGTACTGCTCTATGGGCGCAATGGTTGGTTAGGTTCTTTCCTAGAATTTTTCGATATAAAAATACTTTTTGCTTTACCCGGAATGGTATTAGCAACTATATTTGTTACTATGCCTTTTGTCGCTAGAGAAGTTATCCCAGTCTTAGAAGAAATTGGCTTGGAACAAGAGGAAGCGGGGCGCACTTTAGGGGCAAGTGATTGGCAGATTTTCTGGCGCATAACTTTACCCAATATTCGTTGGGGATTGATGTACGGAGTGCTGTTAACTAATGCCCGGGCGATGGGAGAATTTGGGGCGGTTTCTGTGGTTTCTGGCAGTATTTTAGGGAGAACTGCTACCCTGCCAATTTTCGTAGAACAGGCCTATAAAAATTATCTAACTCCTGCCGCTTTTAGTGCGGCGGCTATTCTCGCCTTACTAGCGGGAGTTACTTTAATTATCAAAGAAATTCTCGAACGTAAAACCGCCCACAAAATTCACACTACCTAACTACAAAAAACCTAAAAATATGAGCGGGCGTTGGGTTTCATGCTTCAACCCAACCTGCGTTCTACAAAAAACCTAAAAATATGAGTATTACCATCCAGCAAGTTTCTAAACGTTTCGGCAATTTTCAAGCTTTATATAATATCAGTTTAACCATTCCTGAAGGCAAATTAGTCGCCCTCCTCGGACCATCGGGATCGGGAAAATCCACCTTATTACGTTCAATTGCCGGATTAGAAACTCCCGACAGTGGCGCAATTATCATTAACGGACAAGATACTACTCATCTGGATCCTAGACGGAGAAATATCGGCTTTGTTTTTCAACATTATGCCCTATTTAAACATTTAACTGTTCGTCAAAATATTGCTTTTGGGCTAGAAATTCGCCAGCAAAAATCGCCAGTAATTAAGAAAAGAGTTGAGGAATTATTAGAATTAATTCAATTACAAGGATTAGGCGATCGCTACCCCGCCCAATTATCGGGAGGACAACGGCAGCGAGTAGCTTTAGCCCGCGCTTTAGCAATTCAACCGAATGTATTATTATTGGATGAACCCTTTGGAGCTTTAGATGCAAAAGTTAGAAAAGAATTAAGGGTATGGCTGAGAAATTTACATAAAGAAGTTCACGTTACCAGTGTTTTTGTTACCCACGATCAAGAGGAAGCAATGGAAGTAGCCGATACGATTGTCGTGATGAATCATGGTAAAATTGAACAGGTGGGTTCTCCCGCCGAAATTTACGATCATCCAGCCACACCTTTTGTGATGCAGTTTATTGGGGAAGTGAATATCTTACCTAATCTAGCGGGATTAGGAAATGGACATCATCCGGGGGATAATTCCACCGTTTTTATCCGTCCCCACGACCTGGAAATTATGCCCGAACAAGATGGGTTGAATAGTTGGGCAGTGGTAAAAAGAGTTATTCATTTAGGCTGGGAAATACAAGTAGAATTAATGTTAGCCGATGGGGAAATGGTGGTGGCTTATCTCAATCGTGAGGAATACAAGCAATTACAGTTACAACCAGAACAAACGGTACATTTAAAACCGAGAAAAGCGACCTTACTCACTGATTTTGACAATAAAAGTGAGAAAGTTATCGATTACTCAATTTAAAAACTCCAGGTATATTAAAGAGTTTTTCATAAAGATGAAGTACAACTTAATTTGGTCTTGAAGCTCTTTTATTAGTTTTGGTAAGAAAATTATAAGCAGCTAGACACAATTAATTACACATATCTAATACTAAATCCCGTTATTAAAAACTGATTATTTATTCCCCCTTTTGCATGAGTGCCTCTTGCATGAGTGCCTCTCCTCTATAAGTAGCCTATACTCAACGGATTTAGTATAAGCGGTTTAAATAGGGTTTGCTGAAAAAGTTTGTTGGTGGGGTTAGGAGTCGGTCGTTAGGAGTCTCCGAGTCAGTAGCCGGTCGTTTCAGGCTTTGTTGCCCTCTTTTTTCGTACCAGTTTATGTACTAAAAGAAGGATAATGCCAGGTTTTTGAAGGTCTTAATCCTATATTCTTGCACTAACATCGGATTTTAACAGGTCAAAAGCCTTATTTTAAAAGGGTTTTACCATTATTCAGCAAGCCCTATATAGGGTTTGCTGAAAAAGCTTTTCCTAGGGGCAGGGTGTGGGGTGTGGGGTGTGGGGTGTGGGGTTTTACCGATTTTCAGGTGGTCAACTACCTAATTTTCAGGGAAAAAGTACCTGAATTTTCCCCCGATTTAGATTTATTCAGCAAGCCCTATATAAACAAAAAAACTGCTAAAAAAAGGGGCTTTGCGCCCCTAAAAATCTTTAGTCAACCGATTAAAAATCTACACCAGACTATAGACAATTACCAAACCCAAAACTGCGGCAAAGACAATTAAAGCGTAGAATTGGGCGCGACCATTTTCGAGGTATTTAAGACCTTCACCACTGACAAGAGTAGCTAAACCAGTTAAATTCACTGCCCCATCGATAACGCGATAATCCACTTCCATAATTTGCCGTGCGAGACGACGACAACCCTGGACAAAAACTCGATCATAGAGATTATCAATGTACCACTTGTTCAGGGAAAAACGATACAAAACGGGGAATTTTTCGGCAATAGTTGCGGGGTCAATTTTCTTCTGGAGATACATCAAAGAAGCGACAGTAATCCCGATTAAAGCAATCCCCACCGAATTACCCGCCATAATCAGAAACTCTGTCCAATCAAAAGCATGAACTTCTTCCACTACTTCGTTAGGAACATGAATAAAACCCTCGAAGAAATTCTGCCAAGGTTTACCCACCAAACCGATTAACAAAGAGGGAACCGCCAAAATCATGAGAGGTAAAGTCATAGTAATTGGCGATTCGTGGGGTTCATGGGCATGATGGCCGTGGTTGTCTTCTTCCTGCGCTTCCGAGTCTAATTGCTTAACATTCATTGCCCCCGGTCCAAAAGCCGGAATCGCGCCCGCATTGGCTAACAGTCGGCGTTTAATCTCCTTATTAGTCCCTCTAAACTCCCCTTCAAAAGTGTTAAAGTACATCCGGAACATATAAAAAGCTGTTAAACCCGCAGTAGCCCAACCGATTAACCATAAGGACGGGTTCGCCTCAAAAGCTAAACCGAGAATTTCATCCTTCGACCAGAAACCAGCGAAAGGAGGAATCCCACAGATGGCCAGAGTTCCCACCAGGAAAGTTAGGGCAGTAATGGGCATATACTTGCGTAAACCGCCCATCATTCGCATATCTTGCGCTAAAACCGGCTCATGACCGACCACATCCTCCATACCGTGGATGACCGAACCAGAACCGAGGAACAACATCGCTTTAAAATAAGCATGGGTCATCAGGTGGAATAACCCCGCACTATAAGCGCCGATACCCATAGCCATAACCATATAACCCAATTGGGAGATGGTGGAATAGGCTAAACCCTTTTTGATATCATTCTGGGTGAGGGCGATACTTGCCCCTAGGAAGGCAGTAAAAGCCCCCGTCCAAGCAATTACCGTCATCGCCGTGGGAATTGGCTCAAAAACGGGATACATCCGGGCAATCAGGAAAACTCCAGCGGCCACCATCGTGGCGGCGTGAATGAGGGCCGAAATCGGGGTCGGACCTTCCATGGCATCTGGTAGCCAGACATGAAGGGGAAACTGGGCTGATTTGGCCACGGGTCCAAGGAAGACTAAAACGGCGAATAATGCCGCTAAACTGCTGGCAATGGCTCCAGAAGAGACTAATTCCTCTAGACGTTCACCCATGATATCAAACTCGAAGCTGCCGGTAGCCCAGAAAAGACCCAGCATTCCTAGTAATAAGCCAAAATCGCCGACGCGGTTGGTAACAAAGGCTTTTTGACAGGCCTCGGCAGCCGCCGGACGAGTGAACCAGAAACCTACCAGCAGATAGGAACACATCCCCACCAATTCCCAGAAAACGTAGATCTGGACGAGGTTGGGACTGATGACCAAACCGAGCATAGAACTGCTAAAAATGCTCAGATAGGCGTAAAAACGCACATAACCGGGGTCGTGGGCCATGTAACCATCGGTATAAATCATCACCAAAAAGGCCACGGTGGTGACGATAACCGACATTAAAGCACTGAGGTGATCGATCGTATAACCCATTTTCAGGTGAAAGTTACCCGCCGATGCCCAATCGATCATTTGGTTGTAGGGAGCGTGTCCATTGATTTGACTCCACAGCAGCGCAAAAGACAGCACCATCGACGCGCCGAGGGTAGAAATGATTAATACAGCATTCACCTGTCGCAGACGATTGGTGACTTCATTAAAGGAAATTAAGCCCGCGCCGACTAGGGTAGCGCCTACCAAAGGCAGGACGGGAACTAGCCACGCGTACTGATAAAGCGGTTCCATTCAGTAATACCTAGTTTACAACTTCACACTATTTGGTTTATCTTCATCTATTGTGACATAGGTTAATTCTTAAGAAAGTGTTTATACCTAGTTTTGCTCAATAGGGCGGCGAAAGGTCAAAGGATCTTATCAATTTGGCAGTTTAGCGAGCGGGACGGTAATTTTTAGGGAGAAGCGGGAAAATTATCGAATAACCACGAAAGCAAGAGAAAGACCAAATACGGGTTTCCCCTAGCTAATACGACAATTTATTTAGTACAATTTAACTATACCGATCAAAATTAGTCTAAAAGGGAAATCATTCTTTATATAGTGCCTGTCACAGTTAAAATCATTGAGTATGATGGGGAGTTTAACTTAACGAGGTATCATGTCCACCGCTCGCCATATCCTAGCACTTCTAAAAAGTCATGTAGAAGGAGAAGAGCAGCAATTTTATTCTGCTGCCCTACAGATGGCTGCACACGAAGCAAGACAAGGACATGGTAAGTTAGCCCAAGAAATTCGCGAATTAATTGACCAAGCAAAGGCTAGTAAATCGGTTATTGAAAAAAAATCTGATCCAATTCCTTTAGTACAACCAAAAGGAGATTTAGCCAATCTGGTTTCGGTCAGATATCCCGATATTCGATTATCGGATATGATTTTAACCTCTGACCTTGAATTTAGACTTAAACGAGTATTAACTGAACAAAGACAAGGAAAAAGACTCAGAGAACATAATCTTATGCCTCGTCGGAAACTGTTGTTAGTAGGTCCACCGGGTTCTGGTAAAACAATGACGGCTGAAGCTTTAGCAGGAGAGCTTAAATTACCTTTGTTTACGACTTTATACGATAGTCTAATGGGCAAGTATATGGGAGAAACGGCTAGTCGTTTAAAAGTGATTTTTGAGGCAATGACAATAACAAAAGGGGTCTATTTTTTTGATGAATTTGATGCGATTGGGACTCAACGTCATAATTCTAACGACGTGGGAGAAATTCGTCGCATTCTCAATTCTTTTTTGATGTTTTTAGAACAAGAGCAAGGGGATAGTTTGATTTTGGCAGCAACTAATCATCCTCAGTTACTAGACAAAGCTCTTTTTAGGCGTTTTGATGATGTAATTGAATATCAGCTTCCCGATGCCGCAATTATTCGTGAATTGATTGAATCTCGTCTTATTTCTTTTGAAATTGACTGGAAAGATTGGTCAAACATTCTTAATCAAGCCAATGGACTCGCTCAAGCTGAAATTGTCAGAGCGACAGATGACGCAGCCAAGCAAGCTGTTTTGTCAAATAGTCAGAAGGTGAGCGAAGATTCTCTGATTTCAGCTATTATGGAACGTAAGGATCTGAACTTCAATGAATAAAACCTAATCCCATAATGTCGCAACGTTCTCGCCGTCTTCCTCACTTGTATCTACGGAATAACCCTCGATTTCGCTCAAGCATTAATTATACTTCACCGCGCTCAGTTAATGCTCCACCACCACTCGATCGGAACAGAATAGAACACGCTGCAAAATTAGAACTTGCTATTGGTGAAGCGATTACGAAAGCTCGTCAACAATTAGAATCCCGTTTATCGGAAATTGCCGTCGGACAACCCGGATTCTATTTAGAATTTCAGGTAACAAAAGATCAAGCGAATGCTTTTGACAGCTTAGAAAATAAAACTAAAAAAATTGAATTAGTTGCTGTTAAGCCTTCTTCTGACCAAGAAGACACAGTTAAAGCTACGGTTTTTGTACCAGAGTCAGCGATAGAATTTTTTGAGAAAAAAGTAGAACAATATCGTGATGAAGAAACAACAAAAGGAAAGCCAAAAAATGCAGCCCTAATAACCCGACTAGAAAACGTTGAAATTGGTACAGTTCAATCATTATTTACTGATGATCCTGCTTTATTTCCTCAGAATGGACAAGCAATCTGGTGGGAAGTATGGTTACGTCATGGACAACTTGAAGATTTTCAAACTATTGCTCAAAGACTCGATATTCTGACTAAATCTCATATACATTTTCTCGAAAGAACTGTTACTTTAGCTATGGCTAATGTAGAAAAAATAAAGCAAGTTATTCAAAATTCTGATACAGTTGCCGAATTAAGAATTGCTAAAGAGACGCCTTCCTTTTTTCTTAATATGAGATCACTTGAACAGGAACAATGGGTAGAGGATTTATGTAATCGAACTTTACCTCCTCAAGATGATGCTGTTGCTGTCTGTCTTCTTGATACAGGCGTTAATTGGAGACATAAACTTATTGGGAAAGGTCTTGATATTAGTGACTTACATACTTGTGATCCTAATTGGGAAGACCATGATCATCATGGACATGGTACTCAAATGGCAGGACTAATTCTATATTCTGATTTATATGAGGCTTTACAAACACAAGGATATATAACGCTTATTCACCGTTTAGAATCAGTTAAAATTCTCCCTCCTGTCGGACAAAATGATCCTGAACTTTATGGCGCAATTACAGAGCAAGCAATCTCTCTCCCAGAAATACAAAATCACAAGCGAAAACGTATTTTCTGTATGGCTGTAACTAGCGAGCATCCATCACCAAATTATGGAACTCCCTCCTCATGGTCAGCCGCAATAGATCAACTATCTTTTGGTGAAGATAATTTTAAACGATTAATCATTATTTCAGCAGGAAATATCAGAGAAGAAATATCTTTATCTGATTATTTAACCCGCAATGATGTGGCAACAATTGAAAACCCAGCACAAGCTTGGAATGCTCTTGTTGTGGGAGCTTATACTGAAAAAGTTAATATCAGTCATCCCGACTTTCAAGGTTGGCAACCTATCGCTCCTTGGGGTGATTTATCTCCTAGAAGTCGTACTTCTGTTTCTTGGGAAAATCAATGGCCAATTCGTCCTGATATTGTTTGTGAAGGAGGAAATTATGCCTCAGATGGGGAAAATTCTGCACAAATAATTGACGATTTATCTCTCTTGACCACTTATTATCGTCCCGATAAAAGATTCTTTGAATCCATGTCAGATACCAGTTGTGCAACTGCACTCGCTAGTTATATGGCTGCTCGAATTCTTTCAGAAAATCCCAAATATTGGCCAGAAACAATACGCGCTTTAATTGTTCATTCAGCCGAATGGACTGTTAGGATGAGAGCTAATTTTCCAAAGAAATTGAAGCAGCAAGATAAAAAAAATTTGATTCGTCGCTATGGATATGGTGTTCCTGATTTAGACAGAGCTTTAAAAAGTTCAAATAGTGACTTAACAATGGTTATTGAAGATCAATTGACACCTTTTAAAAAAGATGGTAGTGTCATTAAGACAAACAAAATGAATCTTCATAGCTTACCCTGGCCAAAAGAAAAGCTAGAACAATTAGGAGAAGCCAAGGTAGAATTAAGAGTAACTTTATCGTATTTTATTGAACCTGATCCAGGGAACCGTGGCTATAAAAGAAAACACCGTTATGCCTCTTATGGACTCAGATTTGAAGTAAAAAAACCTTCAGAAACTAATAAAGAATTTCAAAAAAGAATTAATAAAGCTACCAGAGACGAAGAAGAACATAGTTCTACCAGTAAAGAGGAAGATAACTGGTTTTTGGGTCCTTATTTAAGGAGTCAAGGTTCACTTCATTCTGATATATGGACAGGAACGGCCGTCGATTTAGCAAGTAGAGGAATGATAGGCGTTTATCCTGTTGGTGGATGGTGGAAAGAACAAACACAAGAGGAACGCCATGATCAACCTGTTCGCTATACATTAATTGTAACGATTCGAGTACCAGAAATTGAGTGTGATATTTACACCCCTGTATCTAATTTAATTTTAATCAGTCAAGATACACCCACTAACATACCAATAGAAACAGAGATTTAATCTTTACATCGAACTTCATCCATTAAATATATCTCAGGAATTGAGACAATTGGTAACGATTTTCTGTCAGTTTCCCTACCAACTTTTTCACCTTCCCTCCCCAACAACCCAACTTAATCAGCGTGATTCAGACATGGCTAGAGGAAATAGAGGTGTAGATGAACTAAAAAGTTAGTCAATAGTGGGTAAAATGTTTGTGTATAGGACATTTTTTCCCCATGACTAAACCCTTAGACTCCCTGAAACAGCCCAATCCCTCAGAAAAAACAGCCCCTAGAGATGATTGGTTAGATAGCGAACTATCTCGTTTAGAAGATTATGAACCTTACGATTGGGGAGAAATAGATCCCTTAATGTTAGGCAAACCCGTACAATATGTTTCTAGTATTGGCTTAGTTGTCGAGGGTGGCAAAGATTGGGGTTGCTGATTTGCAATAGGAATCTTCTTGTGTGGGGTTTTTAAAACCTAGAGCTAAACTAACTTTTGGATAGGATGCACAGTTGGCATTCATAGCTTGAGTCAGCAACACCCCTCCCCAGCAACCCAAGTTAATCAGTGCGATTAAAACATGGCTAGAGGAAATAGAGGTTTAAGCGATGGTTAATCTTCTGGATCTTAGTCAGTTATACTAAGTATATCCATAACTTATACTTTTTAATAGCAGAACCGACTGAAGAGCAATATTTACCTATTCAGGTATTAGATACCCTAGCTTATCCATCTGCCAACCTAACTTAGTTGGCTGCTGATAAACCTTTTTTAAAGTGTTAATATCCCGGCTAGAAATCGGGGCAATATCTCTAGTTTGAGCGAAATACATCACATCCGTCTCTAGGGGACTATGACCCCAAATTCCCAAAGCGTGACCTAATTCGTGCCGCGCTGCCGCTAAGGCCGACCGATCGGCTAAATTGGGACTAATCTGGATACTCATCCGATGAGTTAAGCGATTTTCCTTGACAAAAATCTCGTATTGTGTTATGGCAGAACGCACCCGGGGCAGTTCTAACTTACCCGTTTCGGCATTAAAACGGACTCCCGACGGCGGTAACTCCCGTTTAATGAGGATATCGGCCAATTCTGCCCGATTGACCAACTCCATCGGCAAATACTGCCCCCATTCAGCGATCGCCTGTTGTACCAAACTCAGCAAAGAACTGCGATCGCTGTGAACATAAATCTTCACGGGAAATTGCGACCAAATCAACGCCCCCACGGGACTGATTTCCACAGCATCAAAATAATCCCCGGACTGGTTTTGCTCTTGCCATTGGGCTAAATTAGCGGGTAAAGGATGGGTTTTTAACTCTGGTAGCGATCGACTGTCGGCGATCAAAGAATAGGAAAACAGCAAAAGACTCGCCAAGGCTGCGAGTCCTAGAAAAGAGAACCGACCTCTTAGCATTTAGCGATTTAACCAGCCGGCACTTAGTACAATAGTTAGGGTGATAAATACCGTCCCCAACGCCCAAGTCACCTGATTTAAGGTTTTTTCCGCCGTTTTTGCGCTGGTAAAAATCTGTGATTGGCCGCCAATACCGCCAATACCATCCCCTTTGGGACTGTGTAATAACACCAAAATCGCCAGAAAGGCCGCCGCCAGCGCCCAAATAATCTGTACTACCAGCACCACTGTCATGATTATTACTCTCTATTTTCCATTACAAAGTATAGCAGTTATCATCAGTTATCAGTTATCAGTTATCAGTTATCAGATGTAAGTTTTAAATTTTTATGGCTCTCTCGGAAATTGGCTGAAAAATGTTCATTATCTTACATTCAAAGATGCCCTACGCCCTTTCTTCGATAAGATTTGCTGATCAGCATAACTACAAGAGAGCGGTTTTTATTGGTCATTTTTCTGCTAATTAGGGCTTGCTGAATAATGGTGAAATATAGACGAGGTAAGGGTTGTAGGGTCTTGTTTCGCGAAACAGGTGCAAGATTTTGAGAGAATCGTGCTTCCAAACCTTGCGTCTTCATCGGCCCGCGTCCTGTAGGGGCGAAGCATTCGGGCAATAACCTATCGGTGAAACCGGAGATTTTCTATCCGAATGCTTCGCCCCTACTTTTTGCCGCAAACCCTAATTAGCCAATTTTTTAATTATTTCCACTGATTACTGATTACTGATCACTGTTAAAGCGAGATGCGGACGGGAGTGCGACTGGCTTTAATTTCCACTTCGGCCGGTTTAATCAGCGATCGCCCAGTCATTTCTATCGGGACGGGAATAGCGAGAATTTCCAGGATAGTGGGGGCAATATCGGCTAAACGACCATCATCCCGCAGCTGCACATCGCCACCGTGGCCGGGTATTTTTCTCCCTTCCCCTTCAATTAAAATTAAAGGAACGGGATTAGTCGTGTGGGCGGTCCAAGGATTACCCGACTCATCCACCATCGTTTCCGCGTTACCGTGGTCGGCAGTGATTAACACTGTTCCCCCCAATTTATTGATGCTACTTAACAACTTAGCCAAGCATAGATCCACCGTTTCCACTGCTTTCATGGCCGCGTCTAAAATGCCCGTATGACCCACCATATCGGGGTTAGCGTAATTGACTACCACGAGACTATAGATCCCCTGTTCGATCGCCCCACAGACCGCTTCTGTCACCGCGGCTGCCGACATGGCCGGAGCTTGGTCATAGGTGGCGACTTTTGGACTAGGAATTAATTCGCGCACTTCTCCCTCAAAGGGTTTTTCTAACCCCCCATTAAAAAAGTAGGTGACGTGGGGATATTTTTCGGTTTCCGCACAACGAAACTGTTTTAATCCCTGTTGAGCGATCACCTGTCCTAAAATATTATTTAAATTCTGGGGAGCAAAGGCCACATCTACCGGTAATTTCGGATCGTATTGGGTGAAAGTAACAAAACTAAGCGGAGAAATTAAATCTCGATCGAAATCTTCAAAATCGGGCATAGTCAGGGCATAACATAACTGTCTAGCTCGATCGGGACGGAAATTATAGAATATCACCCCATCGTCCGCTTCGATCGCCCCCGGTGCAATTCTGGTGGGGGGAATAAATTCATCGGTAATATTTTGATCATAAAATGCCTGTAATACTTCAGTAATCGATCGCCCGTCGATACCTTGATCACTGGTCATCACGTTATAGGCTTTTTCCACCCGATCCCAACGGCGATCCCGATCCATGGCATAATAACGGCCACTGAGAGTCACCAGGCGACCGAGTTTGATTTTATTAATATGTTCTTGAATCCGTTTAATCGCCGGCATTCCGTCGGTGACATTAGTATCGCGACCATCGGTGATGACATGAATGCAGACATCGCTAATCCCTTGCACTTTCGCTAAGTCTAATAATCCCAGTAAGTGATCGAGATGGGAATGGACTCCTCCCTCGGAACATAAACCAATCAGGTGTAATTTGCTTTTTTTAGGGCGAATCTCGGCGCAGAGTTTTAATAAAGCCTGATTTTGTTGAATCGAACCATCTTCGATCGCATCGGAAATTCGTACTAACTCCTGTGGTACAACTCGCCCCGCTCCGATATTCAGGTGGCCAACTTCCGAGTTGCCCATCTGTCCTTCCGGTAGTCCCACATCCTTAGCGGAGGTGCGGATTAAGGTGTGGGGATAAACTTCCCAGAGACTATCCATAATCGGGGTTTTCGCCATTGCGATCGCATTATCCGACCTTTGCGG
The DNA here is from genome assembly GCF_007095495.1 of Microcystis sp. M_QC_C_20170808_M9Col. Classification (NCBI taxonomy): domain Bacteria; kingdom Bacillati; phylum Cyanobacteriota; class Cyanophyceae; order Chroococcales; family Microcystaceae; genus Microcystis; species Microcystis sp. M_QC_C_20170808_M9Col. The sequence continues at coordinate 29,373 of NZ_SFBZ01000035.1, forward strand.
GCGATAACCCCAACCATCAAGGATAACCAGCACGACTGGGGATATAGGTGCGTGGGTCATGATATACAGTCCTAAATTAAGAGTGGATTTCCATGCACTAAGATAATATCATCGAAACTTCCATTGATCACTGGTCTCCTGGCGATCGACCCCCTAATGTCAGCAAATGATGGGTATGTCTCAAAAAAACGAAACAACTGCTTTAATAATCGCTCTTTTAGCCACTGCGGGCATTTTAGGTGGGGGTTACTTCTGGCTGCAAAGTCAATGTGCTGCGGGTCAAGAATTCTTTCTCTGTGGCAGCAGTAAAAGTCCGCAAAAATCCCCCACATCGGGAAGTGCCTCCTCTCCCCTACCCCCTCCCCCTTCCCCCCAGGAAGTGGTTAGTTTTGCCCCACAGACTTCTATCCCCAGTGGCACGACAATTCGCATTAACGGCTCCACCAGTATGGTACAGATTAATCAAGCCTTAAAAGCCGCTTTAACGGCCAAATTTCAGGGGGTAGAGGTCTTGACAAATGCTCAAGGATCTGATAAGGGATTAGAGGAAGTGTCCCGGGGGGCGATCGATATTGCGGCGGTGTCACGACCTTTAACCGAGTCAGAACGCTCTCAGGGATTGGCTTCTAGTCCGATCGTTCGAGATGCGATCGCTGTTGTAGTGGGAGTAAAAAATCCCTTTGCGGGGGGGTTAACCACTGCCCAAGTTAAAGATATTTTTACCGGAAAAATCACCTCTTGGTCCGAGGTGGGCGGTTCTGCTGCTACTATTCAAGTGATTAATCGTCCTCCTATTAGTGGCACTTATCAAAGTTTTCGTCAGGAAGTGCTGCAAGGGGGAGAATTTGGTAGGGGAACTAATTTTAAAATGATGGAGAGGGATGCCACCACCCCAATTTTGCGAGTTTTAGGACTGAATGGCATTAGTTACGCAACCTATAGCCAAATCGCCGACCAAAAAACCGTCAGGGCGCTCGCTGTGGACGGAATTTCAGCCAGTGAACCTAATTATCCCTGGCAGCGTACCCTTTACTACGTTTACAAAGAACCTGCTAGTGAAGCGGTCAAAGCTTTTATGGGTTTTGTGGCCTCTAGTGATGGTCAAGAAGCGATTTTTCGGGCCAATGAAGACCTACAAAAGTAGTTAGCGAGAATATCTGAAAATCTGGGAAATTTTACGCCTTGCATGACTAGGGTGAGCATTGCCTATTTTACTGTGGAGACGGGGAGGCATTGAGAATGGTTAGCTGAACACCATTATCTTTTTCATAAACGATCGCCACGGGAATGATCAACTGGGGAGCTTTTTTCGGTAAGGCGGGGAAAATATAGGCATAACCGTCTCCTTTGAGGAGAAGTCGCCAAACTCTGGGTTTGTTGGGGTCGCTGAGGTCGGTGAGTTCTTCACCAAGGAGGCGATCGTAGGCTTTGCGATCGCCGATGATCCGCAAGTCAGTCGGGTTATCGAGGGGGTTATCGAGTTTGCGTCCTAAAGGGGCATTTTTAGACATCAGAAGGGTGACGACGGGCAGTGAAGAGGTTTCGTTGATGGCATCTTTCCAAGCATCCGCTTGGGCTTGCCAACGGGCCAGCCAAAAGAGGGCCGTGAGAATAAAGAGGACGATAATTAGCTCATTCAGCAGAGAGGCGAGAAAGTTAAGAATCTTTGTCTGGGCTTCATTGAAAGTAAAGGGCAATCTTCGTAGGTATTTACTGCCCCATTTTTGACCCCAGTGCAAGGTGACGAGAATAGCGAAGACTGTCACACTCAAAACGAGAATGGTTCTCAGGAAGGCGAGGGGTTCCCCGAAAAAGGTTTGAAAGGCGGCAAGATAAAAGGATTCGCCGGGTAGGTTAAGGGTGGTGACTTCGAGTTGAAAGAAGCTGAAGTAAGTCCAGCGATAAGTCCATCCAGTAAAGTACAGGCCGGCGGCTAACAATGCCAGCACGCCGAGGAGTTTGCCGAGGGGATTGTATTCAGGGGTAGTCTGGGGTTCAGCCATGACAAACAGCCTAGTTGTGAGCGCAGAAAAGAGGTGTTAGGATTCTATCATTTCTTATTTATCTGGATCCCACATTCCGCACCCTAAAGTGTCACATTGAAAATTTTATCTAAATCGTCAAAACGATTGCCGGCTCTGAATTACAGGCTAATTTGTTTGCCCAGCAGATGCACAATTAGCCCTA
>NZ_SFBZ01000036.1:0-5454 GCF_007095495.1 Microcystis sp. M_QC_C_20170808_M9Col
AAAGATATTAAAACTCCTAAAAACACTATCAGACGCACCTCTATCCTCAAAAAAGCAGAAGAAATGATGAGAAAAAATCTGCGTTCTGATCTTACTATTCCAGCGATTTTTCAAGACTTAGAAGTAAGTCAACGCACCTTAGAATATATATTTAAGGACTTCTATCAAATGTCTCCTTACAATTATTTTAAATTGCTTCGTCTTAATGCTTTACATCAATCTCTTAAACAAAATAATCAGACAAAATTAGTTTATGAAATTGCTGAAGAATTAGGTTTTTTTCACCGAGGATATCTGGCCTCTGATTATAAAAAACTGTTTGGTTACTTCCCCTCTGAAACCTAAAAAAATAGTAGGGGTAGGAATTAGGATTATTGTTAGATTTATCTGACTTATTTTTTCTTTGAGGACTAAATTCCTAACTCCTCTTTCAATTCATCGGCTCTCCCGTACTTGTTTGATAGGGGCGTATATTGTACGCCCTTTCTTCGATCTCATAACCTCAAGAGAGCGATTAATAATTAGCCCCATCGAGATTAATTTACTTAGGGCTTGCTGAATAAATCTAAAAACCTTGTTGGATAAGGCTTTTAGACTTTTTTGACCTCAAAAAGTGCCGACCATTGGAGGGATCGGGGGTAAAATTCAGGTACTTTTTCCCTGAAAATTAGGTAACTGACTACCTCAAAATCGGTAAAACCCTACACCCCACACCCCACACCCCACACCCTGCCCCCACCAACAAACTTTTTCAGCAGACCCTACTTAATTCCCACTAAAAAAGTTGTACCGATCGCCATAATTGCCAATCCGATTAACTTGCTAATTAGAGTCGCTTGCTTGGCTAATTTTTCCTTAATGACACTGCCAAGGAAAAAAGCACCAGATGCGATCGCTAATTGGATCACGGTAAAACCGATTAAATAGGCAACTAAAGCGGCAACTCGCGCCCCGATAATTGATTCTCCGTAGGCATAACCGTGGAAAATTCCCGCAATCATTGCCAGAGTTGCCAGAGCGATCGTATAGAGATTAGAATGAGTTTGTAACCCTTTTTTCAGGGTTAAAACCACGCCAAAAATTACCACAGAAAGGGCAACAATCCCTTCAGGAAAAAGTAAATTTATTCCCTGTAAATGAATACCTGTGCCGATTAAAGTGGCAATCGCAAAAGCGAGCGGAATTAATAAACCCTGTTCCATCCCCACAGCAATTAAACCACTAGCCACCACAAAAGCTAAATGATCTAAACCGATAACTGGGTGAGCTAAACCCGATAAAAATCCGTTCCAAAAATTATCGGGAGTTTGCCCTGCCATGGCATGATGGGCGAGGGTTTTGCTGGCAAAAATTAACAGGAAGATAGGGACAATAGTTAATATCTTTGTCCAACTTTGACGAAAAATTATCTTCATTGATTACCTCAAAATTATGATTCGGAAACCCGCGCAACAATCGCCCGGTGTCGGGGACTGGTGGGGGTAATGATCGGTGCTTGAAACCCCGCTTCAACTAATGCCTGTTCGATATCGAGAGTAAAATATTGATCGAGATAGGGTTCGGTACTCTTGAGTAAGGTTAGGACATAAGGGGGCATTTTTCGATAAATTTCCGAGCGCGGATTCATATCCATCAGCGTCAAATAACCCCCCGATCGCAATAAACGACGCGCTTCGGCGAAAATTTCTCTAGTAGCCTGTTGGGGTAGTTCGTGGAACATTAAAAACGACGATACCAGATCGTAGGACTGACTGGGTAATTGAGTTTTTTCCGCAGCTGCGTGTTGCCATTGAATCGTCTTTTGTTTTTGTTGAGCTTGGTATTGGGCAACGGCTAAATAGTAGGGAGAGAGATCTAACCCAGTTACCTTGGCTTGGGGATAAGTATCTTGCAGCGCAAAGCTGCTCATGCCGACACTACAGCCTAAATCGACAATATCGTTAATTTCTGCCTTGATTTGCTCCTTCAATATCCGGTGATATTCCCGCCGCAATCGCGGATCGCCGTCAATCCCCGCCCCGGGCCAGATGGTAGAATGGACAGCATAGGCGGCAGATTCTACCTCAAAAGCTGGCAACCAGTCTAAATTGCCCTTTTCGTAAGCGTGGAAAGAACAAACGTAGTATTCGGGATAGACGAGATCGGGATTTTCTACCGCTTGCAGTTCCCAACTCCAATCCCGTTGTTGCCATTGTTTGACGGTTTCCCGCCAAGGTACGCCTAGTTTTTCGGCTCTTTTAATCATCATATTGCGCGCCTGATAGCGAGCGATGTCAAAAAGCGGTTTTATGCCGAGAATACGGTTAACTAGACCAGAAACAGGATTAAAGGAGGCTGGAACGGGTGTAACTGTCATAGAAAAGCTTCGATCGTAAATTTTCCCTTTTTTATCTTATAACAGTGATCAGTCATCAGTAATCAGTAATCAGTGAAAAGACAGCACTGTTACGGCCATTTAATACTGCTCAGTTAATACCACTCACTTAAAACTCACATCTGATTACTGTTTACTGACAACAGCAAAAAGCTCCCTAACCACCATCTGGTCAATTTTTCTTATGAGAACAATCGCTGAAATCAACGACAAAATTGCTAAAAAAACGGCTGTAGTCTGGACAGTAGAGGAATTAAAAAGCCGCGTGAGCGAGATGGGAATTAAGGAGGTTTTTTCCCAAGTAGATGTGGTTTGTACGGGAACTTTTGAACCGATGGAATCTTCGGGGGCAATTATTAATTTAGGTCAGACGGATCCGCCGATAAAAATTCGTCAATGTTGGTTAGATGGGATTCCTGCTTATGCTGGTTTTGGGGCGGTGGATTTATACTTAGGAGCCAGCGCTATTAGTGATCTAGCGGCCAAAAATGAGAATTTAGAGGGAGAAAATCCCGAAAGGGGCGGCGGACATATTATTGAGGATTTAATCGCCGGAAAATCGATTCAATTGCGCGCTGTCGGCCAGGCCACTGATTGTTATCCTCGCACTTCTTTTGAAACGATTATTTCTAAGGAGACTATCAATCAATTTTATCTTTTTAATCCTCGCAATCTCTACCAGAATTTTATCGTCGGAGTCAATGGGGGAGAGCGGACTTTATATACTTATTTGGGACCACTACAGCCGCGATTAGGTAATGCAGTGTATTCTAACCCCGGGGCAATTTCTCCCCTGTTAAATGACCCCGATTTAGAGGCTATAGGCATCGGTACGCGCCTTTTTTTGGGAGGAGGAATCGGTTATATTGCCTGGGAAGGAACCCAACATTTTCCCCTGCAAAAACGCCTACAAAATCGAACTCCTATTGGACCGGCTTCCACCTTAGCCTTAATTGGTGATGCTAAACAAATGAATGCTCGCTGGGTGCGGGGTTGTTATTTCAAAAATTATGGGGCTTCTTTAATGTTAGGGGTAGCAGTACCGATTCCAATTTTAAGCGAGGAAATAGTTCGACATTGTGCGGTAAAAGATGAGGAAATTGTCGCTCCAGTGGTGGATTTTTCCATTCCCCGGCGAGTCCGTCCTACCTTTGGTTTAATCACCTACGCTAAACTAAAAAGCGGTCGGATTATGATCGAGGGAAAAAGTGTTAGGGTGGCTCCTTTGGCCAGTATTTCCTTGGCCCGGGAAGCCGCTTTAGAATTAAAAGCACTGATCGAATCGGGAGAATTTACCCTCACAGAACCCGTGGCAAAAATTAATCTAGAGCGGACTTTTATACCCCAGGATCGTTGGGGTGGAAAATTATCAATTGAGTGAGGAGTTAAAGGATTGCGTGCAGGTGGCACAACTACAATTAAGATGACGTAAAATCGGATTTTCTTCGCTGGTTGTCTTGCCGATAATCATGTCACCTAAGTTCTCGGTGTTGAAACTAGGATGAAAGGACTCTGGGGCAGCTTGTACGGAGTTAGTGGTAACTGCTAGGGCTAATAAACTAGCGGAGGCAGTGGCAAGAATAACGACTTTTTGATTCATAAATTTGTGGGAATTATTGACCATGAATACCACTGATTATAACACTGCCCCCTGCCGATCGCCTCCGTTAACGGCCCAAAAGATTGGCAATATCAGCACATCCCCCCGGAATGGTTGCCCGCGACTTTTCCCCACACCAACGACAACAATAGTGACGTTGTTCCTCGCTCATATTTTTCACCCCGGTAAAATTGACATTTTCTACCACTGCTCCCGTGTGTTCTCCGCTGTCATAATTGGGGGGAACGCTGCGACTGCGGGGGGTAGCATTTTCTAGGGAACCATAAAATAAACGCATCCCTTTCATATCTGCCCCTCTTAAATTAGCTTCGTAGAGAATTGTCCGCGATACATTTGCTTTCACCAAATCGCTATAACTTAAATCGGCCCGCACCATATTCGCTTCGCTTAAATCCGTCCAGCGCAAATCCTGCCCAGAAATGTCGGACCCCGCTAACATTACCCCCAATTGTACTACTCTTGTACCGAACTCTCGATCCTCCGCATAACCCCCTTCCCCGTCTAGAATCGGTCGGCCTAGATAACGATCTCGTTTAATCGGTGATAATAGCCGCGATTGACTCAAAAAACGCAGTATTTTCGCTTTTCCAGAGGCATCGACACTGCTGAGGATGGAAGCGGTGCGACCTTCTGCGATCGCTCTTTCCTGGGGCCAATCTTCTAAAAATCCCTCCTCATCTAAGGCTAAATCGGAAATCCCCTGAAAATAGGAATCGATCGTCTGTTGTTGGGTAATGCGATTTTGTTGTATGGTTAAATCCTTAGAAATAACGTACTGTTCCCAGGCCACATAGACGGCTAACACGGCGATCATAATCTGTCCCAAGGCCCCCACCCACTCGGCCCAAGAACCAAACTCATCGTATTTAAAACTCTCTAACCATCGCAATATGCGCTCGTAAACTCCTAAATATTTCCCTAATCCGGCCAGAGCAGCTATAAAAACTATAAAGGCAAAAACCGTCTGACGTTCAGAGGGGGTGAGATAATGGGCGATCCACTGGCGAATAGAGGGCAAAATCACCTGTAAAGATATTAATATCGCTACTATCGCCCCAGAAAAGCCTAACCAGTCCCAGCTAAAGACCAGGCCGATGGTCATCACCATCAGGGGGGCCAGTAGTAACCCCGCGTTACCCGGTCGAAGATCTTTTAATAGTAGGATGCGCTGACGCACGGGATTACGCGAAGATAAAGAGGAGACGTATTCAGAAGCATCGGGGGGCGATAAACTGGTTTTACCGTTATTTTCGGGGTTATCGTCCCTATTTTCCGCGGCGAGTTTTTCTGGGTCTTTGCGATCGCTCATCGAAAATTTGGGTCTGAAACCCCGTCGTAGAACGACGGCTTTACTGTTAAATATTAGCACATTTACGAAATATATGCTAAAATGTGAGGTATGGAAAAAGCCTACTCGTTTCGATTTTACCCCACACCCGAACAAGAGTCGCTATTGCGG
>NZ_SFBZ01000037.1:0-10125 GCF_007095495.1 Microcystis sp. M_QC_C_20170808_M9Col
TTAAACTAATAAAACGGAGAGGCTATGGCTTTAGAAACTTTCGGAATTTTTGGGTTAGAAGTATGTTATCTTGGCATCTTGTATGTTGATTTAGCATAAAGGGTAACGAAGAGCCAAAATACTTTTGCATTCTTAATGATAAAATATCTTGATCATAATCTATCAGTGCATTTGCACGATCTTCATCCATACCCTGTAATGGAATAATTAATGATGAATCTTGACAAGATAAATCTGTTAACTTTGGCCATGCTAAATAGTGAGAGGAAACATCGGAGGGACGGAAAGAATAACGATTAGATTGTTCTGGGTTAGAGACTTGATAAAAAGCATCAAAATCTTGATTGTTTAAACTATCTAATAACTGTTCTCGTTTAGCAACTCCCCAGAAATGGCGAAAATAGACATCAACATTTTTATTCCTTACTTCCTTTCTTACCATTAGTCCGATAGTTGTCCCGACTCGAATCCCTTCCTTATTGTATTGAGTAGAAAAAACACTAGGATCGGGATTACCTTCAGGGGTTAACTTTCCTGTTTCGCGACTATCACCATTGAGACAATCAAACCAAAGGCGATCAAATTCTTGTAAAAATCTTTGTCGCATCACCACAAAAGAAGGATCACCGAGATAGGAAAAATTAGAAATATAACAAACAACTCCTTTACCGGTATTTTCTGAAATACATCTTTCTGCTAAACGAAAAAAGCGCACATATAACTCATCCAGATTAAACTTTTTAATCCCCCAATCGGAGATTAAACCCTGTTTATACACTTCCACTAAACCCGCTTCTTCTGCGGGACTGGTTCCAGCAAAAGCATTATAGGGAGGATTACCGAGAATAACTAAAATCGGTTTACCGCGCTTAACTTCATCGGCTGCCTCTCGTTCCTTATTTAACTCCGGAAAACTTAATTGTAGCTGTTGAATTTTCTGTTTACTTTCCTCATCGGGAGGTTGCCAACCGGTTAAAGCATTAGTCAGATAAATCCCCACCCGTTCACTATCTTCTATTAAAGGTACACCCAAACTTTGCAGGAATAAACCTAATTGTAGATGAGCGACGACAAAAGGAGCGGTTAAAATCTCGAAACCGAAAATTCTTTCTATGGCTGCTTTTTTCACCAAAGCCATGGCTAAAGCACCCGCCCCATTTTCCTGTAAAGTATCGGTAATATAGCGCAAAACCTCGACTAAATAAGCACCAGTTCCACAGCAAGGATCGAGAATATAAACATCGGGATTAGCTAAACCGTCCTCGATATTTAATTCTTCTCGCAAAACTCGATCGACTCGCGCTACCATATAGCGAACAATTTCCGGAGGAGTGTACCAAACTCCCAATTCTTTGCGTAAATCGGGATCAAAAGCTTGCAAAAATGGTTCATAGAAATACTGTACCGCTTGTCCCTCATCGAATTGACGAAAAAATTCCTCTCGTCGCACTCGATTTAAAGCTGCACCGGTCCAATTCAAAACTTCTACTAATCCCAAAGATTTTAACTTACTCGGTGCGGCGATCTGCTCGAATAGGATCGCTAACATGGGAACATGGAGATGGTGGGCTGCGGATTTCCAATCGAACTTATCCTCTTTATCCTCGCGATTGAGGTTTTGCTTGTGCCATAATACCCAAGCGGAAAATAAACCATAAAAGAGGGTTTGCACGAGGGTAGAACGGAAAAATTTATTTCCCTGTTCCCGTTCAAATTTGATACCGAGGGCATTTTCTAAAGCTTGACGAATATTGGCCAGAGCGGGAAGATCGGAATGATGTTCTAAGCGTGCTTTTGCGTCGCGCGCATAGGAAGCAAGAAACCAAGCAACATCGGCTGGTGAAGTGATAGGAGCCGCCTGTAAAAGCACTCTCTTTAGGTATTCTAAGAGGCTATCACCGTGTTCGGCGGCAAATTTGGATGGATTTGAGGTTTTTAGCCAAAACTCGGCTTCTGACGGGGCTAAACTATAGGCTTCTAATTCTACCAGTTGACCTTGGCTATTGCGACCGATGAGCAGAAAATCGCGATAATTGCTGACTAATACTTGACCGTATTTTTGCCAGTATTTTTGTACTTGTTCGCTGGCGGCGATTTTTTTGATATCTTCTTTGGTTCCCTTAATCTCGATTGCGCCTCTTTCGGGAAAAATCGCCGTAAAAGGTTCTAATTCTTGATTTTTGGGGAATTGATCGACGTTAAAAAGTCCCCCGTCCGGCAATCCCGCACCCTGATTTCTGAGGTTGATAATGCAGCGCACTCGCGGTTTTAGGGTTTTACCGATTTCGTTGAGGAGAGTTTCGAGAGTGCCGTAGTAGGAGGTTTCTTTTACGGCTGCTTGGGAGGAGTGGATTTCGTGCAGGTTGCGAAAATAATTGACGAGGGGATTCATTAGGAGTGTTGTAAAAATCAAAAATTGTTGTTAGGGTTAGGAGTCAGGAGTCGGTCGTCAGGAGTCAGGAGAATTAAGAATGAATAATAATTAACTAAATAGTCTATTTACATATTTTATGCCATTTAATCCTTATTTTTGCCATTTTTGAACCCTCAAAAATTAATTATCGGTCGCAACTAGCTTCTGAAGCCTAATCCTGGTCAGGCGTTTGCTTACGGGCCCTCTCTACTCGCACTTAGAAATTAATTGAATGGAAAGAGCTTCTACGGTACAGTGAAAGTTAACGTTACTGTTGGAAAAACCTAATCCCATGAATCGTCGTGAATTTGTTGCCCTCGTTGGTGTTGGCGGAGCCATGGCCTGCGCCCCAGAAATCCTAGGGACGGCTACCGACCAAGAGATGACCCCGGCCCAAGCGGCGGATGGCTTTGTGAAAGTGACGGGCATTACCCTCAAAGAATTAGAAGCCAAAGGCAGTTTTCTGGATAAAAAATCCCCGGTCGGCTCCTTGCTCCTAATCTGGGAGAAAAAGGCGAAAAAGATCAGTGCAGTAAACCCGACTTGTACCCATGAAGGCTGTACGGTGAAATGGAATACTGGCGCACAGATTTTAGCTTGTCCCTGCCATCCGGGAAAATTTACCGCCACTGGGGTCGTCACGAATAAACCCCCAAAAGGCAATCTAACCACCTATCAAGTCAAGGTCGAAAAAGACGTTATTTTCGTGAAAAAAGCTTAACGGGGTTGACGGAATACTGGATTAGGCATAATTGAGGAAAAACTCGCACAATTTCGGTTTCAGACCTCTGCGGCTTTTTCTGGCTCAATCTCGGTCTCCAATTCTTGACGTAATTCTTCTAGAGAAGTGGTAGCAGCTGTCTGAGATAATCTTTCGAGTTTCCCAGTTCTACTTGTTCTAAAACCTGAAGAAAATGTTCTTGTGCTTGGGTATAGCTAGTATAGGTGGTGGGGATGGGCAGCATAGCCATTAATCAACTCCGCAGTCAAAAATTAATCAATGGGTGCGTTAACCAAGAGTAACGCACCCCAAAGAAATTACACCGAAGTTAAGGTTTTCTCCGCGCTAATTTGCGCTTCGGGACTATCCGCTTCCGAGGGAGGGACCACTTGCCAGAATTGACCGAGATAGCTATCCCAATTAGCTAAAATTAACTTACCTTTGGGGCTATTAGTGCGTTCTACATGGGCCTCAATTAAAGATTTTAACTGTTCCGCACCGGCAGCCGTGCCAACCCGTTGAATCTTGACAATTTCCGGGTTGAGTTTCTCCGGTAGGGACGGATCAAGGATATAAGCTAATCCTCCCGTCATCCCGGCGCCGACGTTGCGACCGACGGAACCAAGCACGACAATTACCCCACCGGTCATGTATTCACAGAGGTGATCCCCGGCCCCTTCGATAACCGCTTTCGCAGTGGAATTGCGGACAGCAAAACGTTCACCAGCGCGACCATTCGCGTATAATACCCCACCGGTGGCCCCGTAGAGACAGGTATTACCGATAATAGCGTTATCTTCGGGCTGATAATTGGCGTTTTGGGGCGGTAAGATGACAATTTCGCCGCCGTAGATGCCTTTACCCACATAATCGTTAGCTTCTCCCTCTAAATGGAGATTGACACCGGGTAAATTAAAGGCTCCGAAACTTTGACCAGCTGCGCCCTGGAAATTGAGCTTAATTTCGCCTTCAAAGCCGTCATTACCGTATTTTTGGGCAATTACCCCCGCAATTCTCGCCCCGACGGAGCGATCGGTATTGACAATCCTGTAGGTTTTGCTGACGGTTCCCTGTTGCTCGATCGCCTGTTTAATCTCGCTATCGGCTAGAATTTCCTCATCGAGGACAGCACCGTTACTATGTACTTCCTCGTGCTGCAACCAAGAGCGGTCACTACGGCCATCGGGTAAATTCAACAAACAATCAAGATTGAGGGATTCTGTCTTAGTTAAACGAGCATCGGAGCGCACTTTTAACAGATCTGCCCGGCCAATCACCTCATTTAAACTGTGATAGCCTAATTTCGCCAATAATTGCCGCGTTTCCTCAGCCACCAAAGTAAAGAAATTGACCACATGAGCGGGAATTCCTGGAAAACGAGCTCGCAGACGTTCCTGCTGGGTAGCGACTCCCACAGGGCAATTATTCGTGTGACAGACGCGGGCCATGATGCACCCCTCGGCAATCATGGAAATGGAACCAAAACCGAATTCCTCCGCACCCATCAGAGCAGCCATGAGGATATCCCAACCGGTTTTTAGTCCTCCATCTGCGCGCAAAATCACCCGATGACGCAGTTGATTTTCCATTAACATCCGATGCACTTCCGTCACTCCCAATTCCCAGGGACTACCCGCGTGTTTGATCGAACTTAGGGGTGATGCACCTGTACCACCATCGTGGCCAGAAATCTGGATAATATCAGCGTTAGCTTTGGCAACTCCGGCCGCAATTGTGCCGATACCGATCTCGGCCACTAATTTGACGGAAACTTTGGCCCGGGGGTTAATTTGGTGTAAATCGTAGATTAATTGCGCTAAATCTTCGATCGAGTAGATATCGTGGTGAGGAGGGGGAGAAATCAAAGTTACTCCCGGTTTTGATCGCCGTAACATGGCAATATAGGAACTGACTTTTTTCCCGGGTAATTGACCTCCTTCTCCCGGTTTTGCTCCCTGGGCCATTTTAATCTCTAGCTGTTTTCCACTCATTAAGTATTCGGGAGTGACTCCAAAACGACCCGAAGCTATCTGTTTAATGGCAGAATTAGCCGTATCACCGTTTTTTAAGCCGTTTAGATGGGGCATAGTCACGGAATGTCCTTCTGCATCCACATCGCTTAAGCTGGTGTAACGGATCGGATCTTCTCCCCCTTCTCCGGAATTGGACTTACCTCCGATGCGATTCATGGCGATCGCTAGGGTTTCGTGTGCTTCCCGGCCCAAGGCACCGAGGGACATTCCCCCTGTGCAGAAGCGTTGCAGGATACTTTCGATCGATTCTACTGCTTCGATGGCAATTGAGGCTCGATCGCTGTTAAATTCTAATAGATCCCGTAAAGCGGTGACAGGTCTTTGCTGCAAGATTTGACGATAGGTTTCGTAATGGTCATATCCTTCCCCTTGGGAGTGAGCGGCCACGGCTTTATGGAGTGCTTTCGCCATTTCCGGGGAATTCATGTGGTATTCTCCCCCCGGACGGTAGTTGACAAAACCGTAGTTTTCTAGTTTTTTAGCGGTAAGATTGGGGAAAGCTTTGCTGTGGAATGCGATCGCTTCTTGGGCCACCTCAGCAATGCTTAAACCCCCGACGCGACTGGTAGTACCGTTAAAAGCTAGTTTAACTAAATCTGCCGATAATCCGATCGCCTCGAAAATTTGCGCCCCATGGTAGGAAGATAGGAGAGAAATGCCCATTTTCGAGAGGATTTTCAGTAATCCCGCTTCTACGGATTTGCGGTAATTAATTAGGGCTTTTTCGAGGCTAATAGCTTCTAATTTGCCATTTTCCATCAATTTCTGAGTTTTTGGCTCGATCCACCACTGGGCGATCGTTTCTAGGGCCAGATAGGGACAGACTGCGGAAGCGCCATAACCAATTAGACAAGCGAAGTGATGGGTACTCCAACATTGGGCCGTGTCGATCACGATCGAAGCTTTTAAACGCAAGTGTGAGCGAATCAGGTGATGATGGACGGCACCAACAGCTAATAAGGGGGGAATATAGCTAGTTTTTTCGTCAATAGGAGCAGTTCTGTCACTGAGAATTAAAATTTCCGCTCCCGATGCTACTTTCTTGGCGGCCTCAGCGCACAAATGAGCGATCGCGGTTTCTAATCCCCCCGGTCCGGTGGTCAGATCATAAAGGGTAGAAAGTTCGGCTGTTCTGTAGCTAGAGGTTTTAACTTTGGCTAATTCCGCATTATTGAGCAGGGGAGAGTCTAATTTCAGTAAATGTGCGTCATCAACCCCTAATTTAAGTATATTGCCCCGTCGTCCCAGATACATAGTCAAGGACATGACTAAACTTTCCCGTAAGGGATCGATGGGGGGGTTAGTAACTTGGGCAAAACGTTGTTTAAAGTAATCGTAGAGAAGATGGGGTTTACTGGAGAGGACCGCTAGGGGAGTGTCATCACCCATACAGAAAGTCGGTTCTTTTCCCTGCTCTGCCATGGGAACGATAATCATATCCACATCTTCGGCAGTATAACCGAAAGCGGTTTGCCTGGGAAGGAGATGACTAGGAGCGGGAATGTCTATCGCTGTTTCTTTGTCAATAAAGGTGCGTTGGGATTTCACCCATTCACCGTAGGGATTAGAGCGGGCAATTTCCTGTTTAATCGGCCAATTACGCTTAATTTCGCCTTTTTCCAGATCCACCGCGAGCATTTGACCGGGGCCGAGACGACCTTTTTCCATAATGGTGGTTTCATCGAGGGGAATAGTTCCCGCTTCCGAGGAAACGACGATATAACCGTTGTTAGTAATGCTATAACGGGCCGGTCGCAAACCGTTGCGATCCAAACAAGCGCCGACGATTCCCCCGTCACTGAATACCAGTAAAGCCGGACCGTCCCAGGGTTCCTGTAAACCGCTATAGTATTCGTAGAAGTCGATAATTTCGGGATAATCCTGTAAATCCGGCTGATTATTGTAGGCCTCCGGCACTAGGATCATAGCTGCTTCTAGGGGACTGCGACCGGTTCTCACCAATAATTCTAGGGCGCTATCGAGGTTATAGGAGTCGCTGTTAGCGGGGTTAACAATGGGAGTCAGGGATTGTAATTCTTCGTGGGTCCAACCTTCCGTTTCTAAAGCGGGTTCCCGGGCCGACATCCAGTTAATATTGCCCAAAAGGGTGTTAATTTCGCCGTTATGACCCAATAAGCGCATCGGTTGAGCGAGGGGCCATTTCGGTTGGGTATTGGTGCTAAAACGTCGGTGATAAATAGCGAATTGACTGCTATAGGCGGGATTTTGCAGGTCTAGATAGAATTCTCGCAGGATTTCGCCCCGTACCATGCCTTTATAGACAATGGTGCGACAGGAAAAGGAACAGAAATAGAAATCATCGGCCAGTTGCTTACCGACTTCAGAACGGGCAATATAGAGTAGGCGATCGAATTGAGAACCGGCTAAATCGGGGGAAGTAACCAGAATTTGCTCGACGTAGGGTTGATTTTCCCTTGCTTGTCTTCCGAGGACTTCGGGACGGACGGGAACAGCGCGCCAACCTAAAATCTTAATATTATATTTATTGACAATTTCTTCGATGTGTGCTTTAGCGTCGGTGCGTTCTTGGGCCGCTTGGGGAAGAAAGACCATACCCACCCCTAGGCGCTCAGATTCTGGCATATTTAAGCCATTTTCGGCGAACCAAGGAGCGAGGACATCTCTGGGGATAGCGGTCATCATACCGGAACCGTCCCCGGAATCCTGATCGGCGCTGCAGCCTCCCCGGTGTTCCAAACAACCTAAGGCTAAAAGGGCCTGTTCAATCAGTTGATGGCTACCAGAACCGCGTACATCGGCAATAAAACCGACTCCGCAAGCGTCCCGTTCCTCTACGAGCCATCGGGGACCCCAATAGGGATCGATTTGGTGTATATTGTCGGTTTTTAGGTTATTTTGTTGCGCCATAGAAGTTATCCTTAGGGTCGTTGTCTAGAAGGGTGGGATAGTTGGTCTGCTGAAAGGGTCAATCTAGAATAGAATTTTTTTTGATCTTGCCGTTTCGATTGTCGCTGATTTTTCCTAATTTTTGCCTGTTGCCGTCTTTATCTTGGCCGGTCTGAGGAATCACAGGTGATCTACCATGATATAGTAGCTCTTAGGAATTGTCATCGAAAATCCCCTAGGCAGGATGGGGGTGAAACATCCTGTTAGGTGCTTATTTTCGCAGAATATTGTCGGATTATAAATATTATTGGAGCAATGGGGTCAAATTCAGGACAAGACTTTAGCTAAAGAGGCAGGTAAATCGGCTAATTTTTCTACCACTGTCACCCCAGCTTCTTGAAAATGACGTAAGCTATCTTTTCTGGTATTCTTAGCGGCAACAGAGTAGGAAAGTTGGTTAGAAATAATTGTTTCTGTATCGCCGAAATTGGTTTCAATCGCTGCATTTAACCCCACAAGATAGGCAATCACTGGTTTTTCGATCGCCGAGGCAATATATTTGGCTGCCTCGATTTCGGCCTTTCCCCCCACCTGACTGACGAGGAGAATTGCCTCGGTATTTTCATCTTCCTCAAAAACCTGCAACCATTGGGACAAATTGGAGCCAATAATGCCGTCAGTACCCAAATTTACCGCCATAGATTCACCATACCCCGCTGCTGTTAAAGTTTTCGCCACTTCATCCCCTATGCGATCGCCGCGGGTGATCAGACCGATTGTCCCCGATTGATAAAAATTCGGTTCACAAATACCCAACCAAAGATAATTGGGAATAATCACACCCTGGCTGCCGGGGCCGAGAATTAATGTCCCGGTGGTACTAGCTATCTTTAATAATTCCACCAGATCCAAGGGGGGAACTCCGGGGGTGACGATAATTAATTGGGGAATTGCTGCTGCGATCGCTTCTAAGGCCGCATCTAGGACTTGATTGGGGGGGACTAAAATTAAACTGGTCTTGATTTCTCCCGCTTCAGCAACGGCCTCGGCCACTAGATCAAACACTGGTATCTCTGCGATTATCTCACCACCGTGGCCACTAGCCACCCCCGCTACTAAACAGGTTCCCTGAGCTTTCAATCGTGCCGCATAATATTTGCCTAGGGGTCGATCGATCCCTTGCATAATTATCTGATCTTTATCTGTCCATTTCATATATTAAGTGTTGGGAGTTGTTTCAGTAAACAGTAAACAGTAATCAGTAAACAGTAAACAGTAATCAGTGAGACACTGTTGATGGGAGTTTTTTTCAGTGGTCAGTAAACAGTAAACAGTAATCAGGTTCTGAAGGCAAGAGTCACTCATGCAAGAGGCAAAAGAAAGAATCTGGCAATTCTCTCACCTAAAAAGAAGGTTAGAAACTAGGCACATCAAAGCTTTTAGCTTAACCAATTAGGTTTTAGATTCGGCCCTTGTGAACTGAAAACTCACATCTGATTACTGATGACTGATAACTGATATACTTTAGTCGTTCATAATCTGAGATTTATTAAACTTCTGAAATCCTAGAGTGAGCAAGGAATCCAGTTCTTTTTTATGTTTCAGATAGGCATCATTCAGACATTCATAAATAGCTGAAGAAAAGTCGGAAAAGTTTTCATAATATTTACCATATAAACATTTCTTTTTGACAAATTTCCACAGGCTTTCAATTAAATTTAGATTAGGCTATAAGACGGCAGATAGAGTAATTCTATTGACAAAGAAAGAGCCAATTATTCAACAATTTTACATTTTTGATAGCGGGCATTATCTAATACTAGAGTGATTTGAGGAAAAAATGCAAGTTATAGCCGTGCAAAGTATAGCTCAAGAGAGCATAGGCTACGATCGCAATCACAATATTAACATCAAATATGTTTGCTCCACCAGATGAAGCAGGGCTATTGACATCCTCGCCGCACTTTTAGGGCGGCGATTCCTAAACCTCACGATTTAAGTTTCTGCTTCCACCACCGTCGCATACCACAGTTAAAAAACCATGTACTGTCTTACACAGAGTCCACAGACTTTCGCCCCATTTCAGAAGC
>NZ_SFBZ01000038.1:0-11116 GCF_007095495.1 Microcystis sp. M_QC_C_20170808_M9Col
TCGGAGAGGCCGCCTTTAGCGGGAATCCGATAGAGAGGTTCGTAGTTAACCCAGTACGGGTCAAAGCGTACAAAGCTAATTCTAGATGCAATATTTGCGTACAGAATTAGTAACTATAATGGGGCTTGACAGGTGGTATCAGTTATATCACCATAAGCGAATGCGTAATACCCGTCCTATATCTTGGATTAAAGCGGCACGGAAAGATTTTCAAAAGTTTCCCAAGGAAGCCCAAGAAATTGTACTTGACGCTTTAACTATTGCAGCAGAAGGGGCAAAATCATCCCTAACCAAGCCTTTTAAGGGGATAGGTTCTGGTGTGTTCGAGATTGCTCTACCTTTCAAGGGGGATGCCTATCGAACTATTTATGCTGTCCAGTTAGGTGAGGCTATCTGGGTGATTCATGCCTTCCAGAAAAAATCCCCAAAAGGGATCAAAACACCACAGCAAGAAGTCGAAGTTATCAAAGCACGGCTCAAGCGATTGAAGGAGGAACTCTCATGAGTGAAGAACAATTTGAACTGGTACAAGGTAGCGGGAATGTGTACCGCGATTTTGGCGATGTAGATGCGGACGTGCGACAAGCGAAAGCACTGCTTGCTGCTGAAATTATCAAGGTTCTGGAGAAGGAAGACTTATCAACCCGCGATGCTCAAGTGCGAACTGGAATTAATCACAGTGAATTTGTCCAGATTCGCCGTGCTAATTTGGGACGCTTTACTATTGACCGTTTGATCTCAATTTTGGGTCGTCTCAATCAACAGGTTGAAATTACTATTACGACCCATCCAAGAACCACTGATTCTTCACCAATGGCATCCTAACTGTAATTGAGTGTGGGTCGATGGGAACGACCGCGCCACCAAGCTAGTAGGGTACTAGCGATAAAAATACTCGAATAGGCCCCCGCCACGAAACCGATAATTAAAGCTAGGGCAAAATATTTTAAAGTCGTGCCACCAAAGAGAAAAATCGCCACCAGAGGCAATAAAGTGGTCAGGGTAGTATTAATCGAACGACTTAGGGTTTGACTCACCGCATTATCGACAATTTCATCCACCGATAATTCGGGGGTATTAACAAAATTTTCCCGAACGCGATCATAAATTACCACTGTGTCATTAACAGAAAAGCCCACAATTGTCAAGAGGGAAACCAAAAATAAACTATCCACTTCTACCCCCGCAATTAAGCCTAAAACCGCAAAGACCCCTAAAGTGATCAAAACGTCGTGCAGCAGGGCGACAATGGCAAAAAAAGCGTAATCCCGTTGAAAACGGAAGCTTAGATAGACAGCAATGCCAAAAAATGACACTAATAAAGCTAAAAATCCCGACCTAAATAATTCTTGACCGATGGTGGGACCGACCGTATCGATTTGACTGGTTTCGGGGTCAAAGGCGCCGATTTTCTGGTTTAAGGTGTCGAGTAATTTTGTTCTCTGTTCTTCTGCGAGGGTTTTCGTCCGCACCGATAAAGTATATTTATCCAACACCTGCACACTACTGTTACCCAATCCTTCCTCGTCTAAAATTGCTTGCACTTCGGCAGTAGTTAAGGGTTTCTCACAGTTATTCTTTTTGGCACAGGCTAATTCTATCTGAATTCTCGTACCACCAACAAAATCTAAACTCGGTCGCAAAGGCGCTTGAATAGTGAACCAAGAAATTACCATGGCCAAAATACTACCAATCGTCAGCAAGGCCGAGACTGTCCACCAAAAATTACGCTGTTTTGTAACGTTAAATGCCATATCGATTAAGTAAAAAGGAAAAAAGGAGACAGGAGTAGGGAGTGGCAATCGGTGGGTTACGACGAATATGAAATTATTGGTTAACAGCATAACTTGTCGTCGCCTAACCCACCCTACTGATTTGCCGGTAAATTAGGGCAGAAAAGTTGGGGTTTTTGGCGAATGCTAGGGACGTTTAACACGGTGATTAACAGGAGAGTGCGACTACAGGTTAAAGCGGTAAACATACTCACAGCTACCCCAATCGCTAAAGTTAAAGCAAAACCCTTGACTAATCCCGAACCCAACCAAAATAGGGCAGCACAGGCGATTAAAGTAGTGACATTACTATCAAGAATACTGGAAAAAGCCCGATAAAATCCCGACTCCACCGCCCGAAATAGGGATTTTCCCGCCCTTAATTCCTCCCGGGTGCGTTCAAAAATCAGTACATTTGCATCAACTGCCATGCCGATACTGAGGATAAATCCGGCAATACCGGGTAACGTCATCGTGACTCCCACTAAGGCAAAAGCCCCCAGAGAGAGAATAGTATAGATAATCAGGGAAACATCGGCAATAATACCGGGTAAACGGTAATAAACCGCCATGAAGATTAAAACTAACAGTAAACCCACTAAACCAGCGTAGATACTGCGACGGATACTATCCTGGCCTAAAGTTGCCCCGACGGTGCGAATTTCTTCCACTTTGACGGGGAAAGGTAGGGAACCACCGCGCAATTGAATCGCTAGATCGTTGGCAGTTTCGGCGGTAAAATTACCAGTAATCACGGCCCGGCCTCCTGTAATTCCCGTTTGGGCAAACTGCACATCAACCACAGGGGCGCTAATTAATTCATTATCAAGGAAAATCCCAATACTGCGACCAGTACCCGCGATCACTTTAGTCAGTTCGGCAAATTTACTGCCCCCTTCCGAGTCGAAAGTAATGGCCACTTCCCAGTTAGTGCCTTGGGTGGAACTAATGGTGGCATTTTGCAGATTTTTTCCGGTTAAGTCCACCGACTCAAATAAATTTAAAATTGCCTCTTTAGATTTTTGCAGAGATTGTTCTAGTTCGGCAATTTTAGCGGCATTTTCGGGTTTATTCTCGGCTTTGAGGGCGGTTAATTCCGCCTTTTTTTGTTGAAAAATTGAATATTCAGCCCGGAATTCTCCTTCTGTACCTTGTTTTTGCTGACGAAATTCTAATTGGGCCTGAACATTTAAGTTTCTCTCAGCTTCTTTGGGATTTGTAACCCCGGGCAGTTGCACGATTACCTGATTTTTACTGTCCACAGTCTGCACTAATGATTCAGAAACACCGAGGGCATTAACGCGATTTTCAATCACATTTTGTACGGCTTTTAAATCATTAGGTTGAATGGTTGTGACGGTTTCCGTGGGTTTAACCTGAATGGTTAATTGACTACCACCGCGCAGGTCTAAACCTAATTGTAGGGGTAACTTAATCAGGACGATGATCGAGGCAACAACCAGGCCGATGATCAGTAACAATAACCAATTTTGTCTCTGCATAACTTCAGTATCAAAAGGAGAATTTTTTAAATGCGATCGCCAACCATTTTTTGGACAGCTTCGACAATTTGATTAGGTTGAATAATCGTCAATCTTTCTAGATTACCGTTATAAGGTGTGGGTATATCTTGGGAAGATAATCTTAACACGGGGGCATCTAATTCATCGAATAACTGCTCGTTAATTAAAGCAATTAACTCGGAAGCAATTCCTGCCGTTTTCATACATTCTTCCACGATAATCACCCTGTGAGTCTTGCGAATCGAAGCGGCGATCGTCTCCATATCAAAGGGTTTCAGGGAAATTAAATCGATAATTTCCGGATCATAGCCATCTTTTTCTAACTGTTTTAATGCCTGTAAACAGTGATGACGCATCCGCGAATAGGTGAGAATGGTGATATCTTCTCCCTTGCGAACGATTTCGGCTTTATCGAGGGGTAAAAGATACTCGGTATCAGGTAAATTTTCCTTGAGATTATAGAGAAGAACGTGTTCAAAGAAAAGCACGGGGTTATTATCTCTAATCGCCGATTTTAATAAACCTTTGGCGTTGTAAGGAGTGGAACAAGCGACAATTTTTAAGCCGGGTACCGCGTGAAAATAGGCCTCTAAACGTTGGGAATGTTCCGCACCTAATTGTCTCCCCACACCCCCCGGACCGCGGATAACCATGGGGATTTTAAAATTACCGCCGGAGGTATAACGTAACATCCCAGCATTGTTGGCAATTTGGTTAAAGGCAAGCAGAAGAAAACCCATATTCATGCCTTCAATAATCGGACGCAATCCCGTCATGGCTGCCCCCACTGCCATGCCCGTAAAACTATTTTCAGCGATGGGAGTATCTAAAACCCTTAAATCGCCATATTTTTTGTAGAGATCTTTGGTAACTTTGTAGGAACCACCGTAATGACCCACATCTTCACCCAAAACAAATACTGTCTGGTCGCGGCCCATTTCCTCATCGATCGCCTGTCGCAAAGCATTAAATAATAGGGTTTCTGCCATATCAAGTCCCCGCTTACAATTCGGTCATCTTATCACTAAACTTATTATCTTACCCCTTTTCTGGCCCGAGGGAATAGGAAGTGGGGAAGTGGGGAAGTGGGGAGGTGGGGAAGTGGGGAAGTGGGGAGAATAAATAAAAGTAGGTGGAGAACGTAGGTTGGGTTGAAGCATGAAACCCAACGCCCGATTATGTTACGCTACCGCTAACCCATCCTACAAATAATTTTGCCTCCCTACTGATGAATAAAAACAATTATTACTATAGATAATAGTCTATTCTAGTTCCCGACAATCGGCCGGCAAAGAACTAAGATCAAGATCAAGGAATCCCCTACCGTTAAAGCTGATGAAATTACCCCGTCTTGCCGCTTTAATCATTGGTCTGAGCTTTATTTTCGGATTAATGTTGTGGTTAGTCAACTCTATCTATCGTCTTTACATCCAGATCGCCTTTACCGCTCCTATCTTAGCCAATATTCTGCTTTTACTGATTATCGGACTGCTGGGCTTGCTGATCTACATTCTTTTGTACTACTTTTATCTGCTGCCCCAGCAGCAAAAAAGTCGCCGCGGGTTGCGTTCTTCCTCCCGTCCACCCCTAAAATTACCGGTAGAAAAAACCGAGGCCGCCGGGGAAACCTTAAAAGCTGTCCGGCAACAAGTGGAGCAAATTCAAGATAAAGTAACTCAACAGGTTTTTATTAACCGTTCCCAAGAAATTGAGCGAAGTTTAGCCAGAAAAGAAGTTAAAATCATTGTTTTCGGCACAGGATCGGCGGGAAAAACCTCTCTAATTAACGCCCTCATTGGTCAAATGGTGGGCAATGTGGAGGCAACGATGGGAACCACGGAAAAAGGGGAAACCTATAGTTTAAAAATGAAAGGTGTGAATCGGGAAATTCAAATTACCGATACCCCCGGCATTCTCGAAATTGGCGCGGCCGGAGGTCAAAGGGAACAGTTAGCGCGACAATTAGCCACGGAAGCAGATTTACTTTTATTTGTCATTGATAACGATATTCGACAATCGGAATACGCCCCTTTATTGCGTTTAATTGATATTGGTAAACGTTCTCTCTTAGTCTTTAATAAAATCGATCTCTATAGCGATGAAGATCGAGAAATGATTTTAAAACAATTACGAGAACGGCTAAAAGGAGTGGTTCTTTCAGCCGATATTATTGCCGTCGCCGCTAATCCCCAACCAGTACAGTTAACCGGTGGACAAATCATCACACCGGAACCAGATATTTTAGCTTTAATTAAACGTTTGGCTTCAGTTTTACGGGCCGAAGGGGAGGATTTAGTGGCAGATAATATCCTCTTACAATCCCAAAGATTGGGGGAAGAAGCTAGGAAAATTATCGATCGCCAACGTCGTCGCCAAGCTGATAAAATTATCGATCGCTATCAGTGGATCGGTGCGGGAGTGATTGCCGTGACTCCCTTACCAGTGTTCGATCTGTTAGCAACGGCGGCGGTTAATGCTCAAATGGTCAGGGAAATTGGTCAAGTTTATGGCTGTGAAATTAACAGCGATCGAGGCAAGGAATTGGCTCTATCTTTGGGCAAAACTCTAGTTAGTTTGGGAGTAGTGAAAGGAGCAGTAGAATTATTAGCCAGAATCCTACAGTTAAATTTTACTACCTATATAGTCGGTAAGGCAATTCAAGGGGTCAGTGCCGCCTATTTAACCCGCATTGCCGGCAAAAGTTTTATTGAATATTTCCGTCAGGATCAAGACTGGGGTGACGGTGGCATGACGGAAGTGGTACAAAGACAATTTCAACTTAGTCGCAAGGAAGAATTTATTAAGTCTTTTGTGGCCGATGCGATCGGTAAAGTGGTACAACCTTTTCAGGATGATTGGCAGCAAGAAGAAGTTTTAGAAGCTAGTTGCGAGGATGATTGGTAAAGATCGAACCCGGGAGCAATAGGCAAAATTGTATAGTAATTGTTACAATCGTTTTGGGGTTCCACAAGGGCAAAAAAAAGATGCGACAGCAAGTTATCGACTGGTTAAAAGAAAACGTCAACGAACACCGTCTGCGACATATTCTCGGTGTGGAGACCATGTGTATTGATTTAGCTCGTCATCACGATCTCGATCCCGTCCAAGCAGGGCAAGCGGGATTACTACACGATCTAGCCAAATTTTTCAAGCCCAAAAAACTGCTAAAAATGGCGGAATCGGCGGGAATAGACGTGGATAATATCTGTTTATCCCATCCCCACTTACTCCACGCCGATGTGAGTGCAGTTGTCGCCCAAAAAGAATTTAACATTACCGATGAGGAAATTCTCGAAGCGATTCGCAATCATACCCTCGGTAAACCCAATATGAGCGATCTTAGCTGTATAGTCTTTATTGCCGATGCCTTGGAACCCAATCGCGGCGATACACCCGAATTAAACGCCCTACGACAACTCAGCTATCAAAATCTCCATAAAAGCGTTCAACAAACCTGTGATTATTCCCTAAAATATCTTTTAAGTAGCCATTGTCCCATTCATCCCCGCACCGTGCTAACCCGCAACTGGGCGTTACAAATTGTTAAAGAACAACCAACAGAAACTAAAACCATTGATTAACATAATCTCAAGACTCGCTTAAAACCACCTCAGCCAAAGGATAACCACAACCTGAATGACCAATCCCACTGGAATTATTACCCCCGTCGCCGAAAATCTCAAGACCGAAAATTTTCTAGAGACAATTGTTACCGCTGCCGAAGACAAGAAAGCAGGGGACATCGCCATCCTGAAAGTCGCCGATATCTGTTATTTAACCGATTATTTTCTGATTATTACCGGCTATTCTACCACTCAAGTGCGAGCGATCGAGGATGCGATCGAAGCCGCTATGGAACTAGAATGGCAACAATCCCCCCGACAAGTGGAAGGAAAAAGCGAGGGTAGCTGGATACTGATGGATTATGGCGATATCATTGTCCATATCTTTTTACCAAAAGAGCGAGAATTTTATAATTTAGAAGCTTTTTGGGGTCATGCTCAACGGATTCCTCTACCTAGCGACCATTTGGAGGAGTAGAATCCATGAAATCCTCCCTTGATTTCTGTCCCGTCCCGGAAGAACAGCAACCGGTTAACGAGTACGAACAATTAAAAGAATCTTGGTTTTTCCGTTGGGCGACGCTAGATGTAGCCTCTTATACAAAAAAAATTGTCTGGTTATGGTTGTGGACATGGTTAATTGTCGGACCGATTGCCGCCGCTAGTTTTCCCCTCAAAAAAGCCCCTTTTCTCTTCCTCTGTGCGGGGATTTTTGGCTCGACAATTTTGGTAGGATTGGTGTTATTGCGCTTGTATCTGGGCTGGATCTACGTCTATGATCGCTTGCAATCGGAGAAAGTATTTTATGAAGAGTCGGGTTGGTACGATGGCCAAATCTGGACAAAAACCGCCGCCATTTTAACCCGCGATCGTTTAATCGTCTCCTATCAAATCCAGCCCATTCTCCGGCGTTTACAAAAAACCGCCCTGATTCTAGGGGCAATTGTCGCTATCAGTGGTCTTTTCTGGCTATTTTTCACTCACTAACCGCAACCAATCACCAATCTGAATGAATAGGGTAAAACGTTCACCAACCCACCGCTTAGAAATTCATCTCCTCCGGGAAGGCATTATTGAATCGGTTCATCATGTCGAGGCCGCTATTTGCGATGACCGCGGCCGGGTATTATCCACCGCCGGCAGCGCCGAAACTAGCGCCTTTATTCGTTCGGCCCTGAAACCTTTTCAAGCACTGGCTGTCATCAGTACCGCCACCCTCGAACGCTACGATCTCAACGATAAGGATCTAGCCATTATCTGTAGTTCTCACCAAGGCACGGTGGAACACGCCCGTCAAGTCTTTAATATTCTCTGGCGCGCCGATATCGATCCTAATGCCCTGCAATGTCCCCTCCCCGAAGGTAAACCCAGTCGCCTCCAGTACAATTGTTCTGGTAAACACGCCGGGATGTTAGCGGTGTGTCAACAGCGTGGCTGGCCGTTAAATAGCTATCTGCGGCGTTCTAGTCCGATACAGAAGCTAATTCTCAGCAAAATTGCCGAATTATTGGGGATGCCGGGGGATGAATTAATCAGCGCCCACGATGACTGCGGCGCGCCCACCTATTCAATGCAGTTGGGGCAAATGGCCCATCTCTACGCCCAGTTAGCCTCTGGCAACCGTTTAGACTTAGAAAGAATCGTCCGGGCGATGACCTATCATCCCCGCATGGTAGCAGGAGAAGGGGCTTTTGATACGGAATTAATGCAGGTTAGTCAGGGGGAAATCGTCAGTAAAGCCGGGGCCGAAGGGATTCAATGTATCGGGCGCGTCGGTGAAGGTTTAGGATTAGCAATAAAAGCTTTAGATGGTTCCAAACGGGCTAAATATGCCGCCGCTTTGCAAATTCTCAAACAGTTAGGCTGGATTACTCCCAATGTGGCCGAATCTCTCTCGGAAAAATTCCTTAAAATCGGCAGTTATACCCGCTTGGAAGTGGTGGGAGAAATGGCTTTATTGTAAATAGTGGGTTGACCAAGGGTAACACATCAAAAACTTTTCTTTTTGGTGTGTTAGGGCAGTATTTGAATCTTGATTTTTTTCCTCAAAAACTGAACTTCGGAGTACAATACCTATGACTAAATTAATTCAAGAAACTTTCGAGCAAATTGCACTGCTTTCTGAAGAACAACAAGATAGCCTAGCAACCTATCTAAAAAAACACCTAGCTGAATTTTTAGAAGAAGCGGAAAAAGAACGACGAATTGCAGAAGGGACTTATACCATAAGTGATTTTAACGAAAAAACTCAACAAGCTATTCAGAATATTGAAGAGCAAAAAAACTTAACTGTTTGCCAAGATCAAGTTGAACTGTATCAGCAGCTAGGAATTTAATGTTATTACCCATTTTTGAAAATCGCTTTAAGAAAGATATTAAACGACTGCAAAAACGGGGAAAAGATATGACCAAACTGAAAAATGTCATTGATAAATTACTTCAAAAGCAAGAACTAGAACCTAAATACAAAGATCACGCTTTGATGGGAAACTGGAATGGATATAGGGATTGTCACCTAGAACCAGACTGGCTTTTAATTTATAAAATCACAGACACCCATCTTTTTTTAGTGCGCTCTGGTTCCCATGCGGATTTATTCTAATATTCGGTCAATCGTTTAAGTAGAGCTTGCTGAATACAAATGTAAGCTCTGCTAGAAAAGGGTTTTGAGCTTTTTTTCCAAAAAAGTGCCAGGAACAAACGTTGACAAATCGAAATAGAGACTCAAAACCCTTGTACTTTTTTCGGCAAACGCAAAGCGCTCGAAGAGCGAGATCTCCAGATAATGGGCAATTTAATCTATTTTTGTGGTTTCTTTTTTGATAGAATGATTGCGTTTTACTTGGCGTTTTATTGTCGCACCAGCACCGAGTATTCCTAGAGACAGGAGGCCTAAAGTTGAGGTGGGTTCGAGGGTTTTTTGCACTTCTACAACTTGATTAAATATATTTCCCTGTTCTCCACGATTATTAAATCTGGGAGGATCAAACAACTCACCCTGAATTTCTGAGCCGATTTGATTACCTTGGTTATCGAATTGAGATAAACTTAGTAAGATGATTCCAAAGTCCAGAACCCCATCATGAGGACGGAGGCCAGGATTAGTAGCAATAAAATCTATAGTTCCTACATCAATGG
Organism: Microcystis sp. M_QC_C_20170808_M9Col; assembly: GCF_007095495.1. Classification (NCBI taxonomy): domain Bacteria; kingdom Bacillati; phylum Cyanobacteriota; class Cyanophyceae; order Chroococcales; family Microcystaceae; genus Microcystis; species Microcystis sp. M_QC_C_20170808_M9Col. The sequence goes on from NZ_SFBZ01000038.1 coordinate 9,997, forward strand.
GAACTTGGCTTCCTGAAGTGTAGCTGACTCTTCCCAAAATATTCTCATTGACTAAGCTTAACTCGGTAGGATCATAATCGTATACCAAATTAAATTTTAATTGGGTTGTATTGGGATCAAATGTAAAATTGGAAGGATCTGCAAATATAGTAAACGAAATTGGAGAACCAGGAGGTAATTCTATGTCCAAGATGGTATCACCATCTAGCTGCTGTCCTGGAGGAAGAAAGAAAAAATTTGATAATTGAGCATTGACTTCAGAATTTAGTGAATCCAAGCCTAAAGTCATGCCAAAAACAAATGTCGAACTGATTAAAGTTCTACTGATCGTTTTTGCCAGATTTGTCATGTTAGTTTTTCTCAATCTTTACAAAATTAGTAAACTTTCTGCAAAGAATGACATAACTTTAAATATTTTGTAAAGACCCATAAAAGCCCTATAAAGAAATATAAAGACACCAAATTTGCATTTTGCGCTATGATATCAGGTAATCCTGACTTAACTCCCCGTTTAAAATCATCCTATGAACTCATTTGATATTCAATCTTTTATAATAACTATTGATGAGCTTGTTTTCTCCCATACAGGAGAACATTTAGATGATCTTCAGCATGAAATCTTAGAGGGAGTTGTCAATCATCAAAAATACGCCGAAATCGCTCAAAAAAATCACCGTTCTCAGAAATATATCAAGGAAACAGCAGGTAAATTATGGAAAACCTTATCAGAAATATTAGGAGAGGAAGTCAGTAAGGCTAACATTAAATCGAGTTTACAAAGATATTATCATTCTAATGTTTTTTATTCTAGTAAAATCAGAGATGTTGTCCAAATCAATAAGGGAAATGATTGTCAAGAGAAAATAGAAAATAATTTATACTCATCTAAAATTTATCAACAAGCTAAATTAGAAACCATTCCCAGTAATGATTTGGTAGTAGTGGCGTAGCCCTCTTGATTACCTGGTATGAATTGTGTAAAATATTTATGAATAAAAATAATGGCTCTTCGGTAATTGTTATGCAATGGACGGGGGTTATAAGGGATGGAACCCTTATATAGAAAGGCATTTAGCGATTTTTGTCAATTATTTTTGATCTAGAGCGAACTAATCAATTA
>NZ_SFBZ01000039.1:0-12337 GCF_007095495.1 Microcystis sp. M_QC_C_20170808_M9Col
CATTAAGAAATGTTACAAATTACATGGGTACATTAAGAAAAGTTAAGGGGGTGTATCCATTGATGGATAAGGGTTTTCGGCTGTTATGGTATATATGTATGGGGTAAGTTCAGATATAAGATGAACGTAGGTTGGGTTGAAGCATGAAACCCAACGCCCGCATGGGTTACGCTACCGCTAACCCATCCTACAAATAATTGTGCCTCCCTACTTAACTATCGGTCAAGAATTTTCGATAACCCTTGGGCAAATTGTTCGGCAGTCATGGCCTCAACCTCGGTTGACAGGGACTAAAAGAGAGCCGGTGCTGAGAAGTAACTCCCTGGTTGCCAATCGCTTCTAGGTGTTGAGCAGTGCCATAACCCTTGTGACGAGCGAGTCCATAATCGGGATAGCGTCTGTGCCAACGAGTAATTAAGTCATCGCGCCAGACTTTGGCCACGATACTGGCCGCCGCAATTACCGGCAATTGTTGATCTCCCTGAATTACCGCCTTTTGGGGGATTGACAAATCTTTAATAATGTGCTTGCCATCGATCAAGCAGAGATTGGGGGAAAGGGGTAATTTCCCGATAGCTCTGCTCATTGCCAGTAGGGAGGCCTGAAGAATATTCAAGCGATCGATCTCTTTCACCGTAGCATAACCGATGCGACAAAGAAAATCCCGTTGTATTTGCTGGCTCAATTTTTGCCGTTTTTGGGGGCTAAGTTGCTTACTATCCTTCACCCCCAACTCCCACAGCCGCGCAAAACCAGAGGGGACAGTGACCACTACCGCCGCCACCACGGGGCCAAATAAAGCCCCGCGCCCCACTTCATCGACACCGGCAATTAAGGGTTCTGCGCTCATGACTCATCGGCAGTGGCGGAGGAACGACGACGACGACGACGCAGCACCGCGGTTTCAGCCTCTAGTTGTGGCTCCTCTGTCACCTCGGCGCTCACCGGGGTCTCGACAGGAATGACTTCGCCCAGAAAAACTGGAGTTTCGGGCGTAATCGGTTCGGGCGTAAAAGTCACTGGTGGACTAGCTTCTTGGTTGATTTCCTGACTAACTTCGCTAGTGGTGGAACGACGACGACGGCGCACCAAGGAGCGATTTTCGGCTTCCTCGCTGGTTTCCGTCGCTTCTACCGGGGTGTACTCGACTTCTAGGGTAGGAGTCAAGGATATTTCAGGAGTAACAGGCATTTCTGGGTTTTCCGCTTCTCTTTCCCCTGCCAGTTTCACGGAAACAATCACCGATTTCGGGTCTTTAAACTCCTTATCCACCAGAATCAGGGGAGAAATGCCCATTAAAGAATAAACTTCCTGTTCTACCGGGGTCATTTCCACGGAAACCCGCTCCCGTTCGCTGACGGGGATATTTTTGGCGGCGCTGGCATCTTCTCCCCGTTTCGAGAGACGGGCGGGGCGTTCTCGTTTTTCCTCAAAGCGTTGGGGTTCTGATTCCGGCTCGATTTCGTTGTTAACACCGTTAGTAGAGGCTTTTTCGCTCCGTTCCTCTTTCAGCAATAGTTCCGAGGGACGACGACGACGACGACGGCGAGAATTATTAACCTGTTCTTGATAGTTGGGATGGAAGGAAAGATCTATCTCTTGGGCGTTTTCTTCGGCCTCAAATTCGGAGAAAACTTCTAGATAGGGTTCGGCCGCCGCAACGCTAGGAGCGCTCTTATCGGGTAGAACTTTTGTATTAATCGGAGCAACGACAAAGGTTTCTTTTTCCCCGCGGCTAACGGTGGGGGTTTCTAGGGCGATGGCGTTGCCTTCTCCGGGTAGATGGGCTAAATGACCTAGTCCGCCGCAATGGTTACAGGTTTTGCCGAATAATTCATAAATGTTTTTCCCCTGACGCTTACGAGTTAATTCCACTAACCCCAATTCCGATAATTGGGCAATCTGGGGCCGGGCCTTATCGCTTTTCAGGGCCTTATTAAACAATTCCAGCAGTTTCAACTGGTCGCGACGGGAATCCATATCGATGAAGTCCACCACCACCACACCGCCGATATTTCTCAAGCGCAGTTGTCGGGCGATTTCTGTGGCGGCCTCGCTATTAGTCCAGAGTACGGTTTCCCGGGCCGTGGCCGAACGGGTAAAGGAGCCGGAGTTAACATCAATTACCGTTAAAGCTTCCGTCGGTTCGATGATAATGTAGCCGCCAGAGGGTAAATCAACCCGGGGTTTGAGGGCCTCGCGAATGGCGGCGTTAACCCGGAAATAGTCGAGAATTGGCTGGTTTTCCCGATGGGAGTCGATATAAACCCCTTCGAGGGCTTTGCCGCCGCCCCAGTTCGTCAATTGCTGTTTAACTCGTTTTACCGCCACCGGGTTATCCACAACAATGCGATTGACATCGGCACTGTACATATCCCGCAAAACCCTTTGAATAAAGTCATCATCGCGGTTAAGCAGGGCCGGGGCGCGGCTGCTGACGGCCATCTGTTGGATGCTCTCCCACTGTTTTTGCAGAAATTCCAAATCCTCGATAATCGCTTCTTCCGCTTTGCCTTCGGCCTCGGTGCGTACCAGCAAACCCATCCCCGCCGGTTTGACCAAAATCGCTAAAGCTCGTAAACGGGAGCGCTCGTCTTCACTGCGGATGCGACGGGAAAGATTCACCCCGCGACCATTGGGCATCAATACCAGATAACGACCAGGGAGAGTGACATTTCCCGTTAGTCGCGGTCCTTTATTGCCGGTGGGTTCCTTCATTACCTGTACCAGCACTTTTTGCTGGGGGGCCAGTAATTCCGTGATAGCACCAGCGGTTTTTTTCAGTCTTAAGGGGCCCAGGTCGGTGACATGGATAAAGCCATTGCGTTCCGCATCGCCAATATTGACGAAGGCTGCATCTATCCCGGGGATGACATTTTCTACTAATCCTAGATAGATGTCGCCCACCTGCTGATTACCTGTGGCTACAACTAATTCCTGAATTTGATCTTCCCAAAAAACAGCCGCTATATGGTGTTGTTCGGCTATGATTATTTGTTTTGGCATTCAATTTCCTCAATCTTTCGGTTTCAAAAGCGACGGACCATGGGCTATTTGTCTATGCTTTGAGGCTACTTCTGGAAATCTGGTCTTGTTAAGAAAGTTCTAAGAAGATGAGTCCGCATCGTTAAAGCCTCATCTTGATGTTCATCTGCCTCTCAGACGTGGGAACTGAGTCTTGGTTTCAGTTGTTAAGTCTGTTTGGCAAGTGCCGGCTTGACCCACAATTAGGTAAGCACAGCCAGGAGACGAGATTTTCAATTAATCCCTGAGTCTTGCTCGATAACAGCATTTTTTATCCGTTTCCGCCAGTTCTGTCTATCAGAATCTAGGAAAAAAGGAGTTTTTGAGTTACTCCCCTCGGCAACAGGTTTCTGTGGAAGGGAAAATAGCGCACTTTTCGATTTTCCAAAAACCACGATTCTTTTAAGAAATGCTTTAATCGAGTCTTATAGACGACTATAACTCACTCGGTCACTCTCTGACAAGATGATGATCCCCTGACCAAGATAATCACTCATAATCTAGTATGACCTGCACCCATTTGGGCGGACGAGAAATCGGATTACCGAGGCGATCAAGAACTAATAACGCCACTAAATGTACGGCAAATAAGTATAATAAACTATTGACAAATATGCCCACAACTGCTATCGATTGCACTTGCAGCAGCGTCGGTTTAGCGAGAATCCCTAACTGGGTGAAAATCCAATCAATAAAATTAGTCGCTTGGGTCATCACATATAACCAGAGATTTTCGCCTAAAAGAATTGAAAACAGCCAAAAACGAAAGAATAAACCAAAAGCCCCCAACAGTCCCCCAGTCAAGATAGAAAATTCCCAGCGCGCACCCCGGCGCCAGCATAGCCCCAATTGTAACCCCATCAAGCCGTGGGGAATCAAAAAGACGATACTGCGAGTCGGTCCCATTAACACCGACAAAAGTAAACTGGAAACTAATGCTGTCATCCAAGCACAACGAGCGCCCCAACGTAAATAGGCCAAAGCGATAGGAATCGGGAAGAAAACCCTTAATAACGGTCCGAGGGGAAAATAATAGTCAATTAACCAGATTAAACTGGTAGCACTGGCCAAAAAAGCCGTTTCCACCGTGATCAGGGTAGCGATAGACTTGAGAGGAGATGGTTGGATAGGTTTGGTTGTGGGTTTATCTAGGGGTTTCTCCTCTTCCCCCAGATCTACCCAATTGGTTTCATCTATTGTCTCTTCTGAGGATTGAGCGGGAGAATTAGCGTTAGAATCATTCATTCTATCAGTTATCCGGTGGTCGGGACGGGTTGGCAAGCTATTCTTAGCTTAGACTTGTGACTCCCAGTCAGGCAAGAGGCAAAAAATACTAAGCTGTTGACTATCTAAATGGGAGAGGAGAGTGAGGTGTTAGGGGTAGGGAAATTTACGGAAAATATTCCTATTTTCACTGAAAAAAAACGGCTCTAAATACCTTCTAAATCGGCTCCTAACTCGCGTAAGCGAGATTTTAATTGTTCTATTTGTTGTAAAGCTAAAACCTTCTCTTGACGTTCCTGTTTAGCCACTTCTGCGGGGGTAGGAATTAATTCACCCTCCCTATTGAAATAGCGTAATTGTTGTTGATAAATACCCAGAAATAAGCCTAATAGATCGCTCCATAGCCAACCCCTGTCCGTCGGTTCAATTGCTTGATATTGCCCTTCCATTAGCCGAAATCCTTGTAATTCTAAGGTTTCAGGATCGAACCAAAAATAATCGGGAGTGCGAAAAATATCTTGATAAATTTGTTTTTTCTCGCCGCGATCTATTTTGGCGGTACTAGGAGACAGAATTTCCACGATAACATCGGGATATTTGCCCCCTTCTCCCCAAACTACCCAACTTTTTCGATCTAAGCGTCTTTCTGTTCCCAAAACGACAAAAAAATCTGGTCCGCGAAAATACTCAGATTTTTTCTGATTAGGACTATAATAAATGGTCAAATTAGCGGCGGCAAAATAATCATTACGCTCTTGCCATAACCATTCTAAACACTGAAGTAAAATCAGAATTTGTTGTAAATGAGCGTAGCTTTCCAAGGGGGGTTCCTCACTCCAGATATCCCTGGGGGGAAATTTTACCTCATCCGCACAAAACTCGTTATTGTCGATGATGGGAAAAGTGGTCATCTTTTTTGAGGTTGGGTGTCGGTCATCTCATTATATCAAAAAAGGTGGGCGATAAACCCACCAGAAAAATAATCAAAAAACCTCAACGATAATTAGGACTTTGGATATCTCTAAGACGCGCTTCGGGGCGTTTAAATCTGTCCATTTGTGCCTCAAAGAATTGACGATTTTTGAGTAAATGTTTGGGATTAGGATCGTCGAGGGGATAGAGTAAAGCAGTGCGTAGAGCTTGAATAACTGCCGAAGTCACATTATACATCGAACGCTGGAAACTAATACCCAATTGAATCAAAATATCGTCTTCCCCCCGGCAGTGTTGCTGATAGTAATCGATCAGATATTGGGGTAAAAAATGATACATATCATCCATTAACAACGTGGGAGGAATTCCCGCAGTACCCACGGGGAAAACATCCGCATAAAGAATGCCATAGTGAAAGTCTTTTTGTTGGTAGGGAACCTGTTTTGCTTGGGCATTATAGGACTTTGTACCCCGGAAGGGAGCAGTACGATAAAAGACCGCTTCCACATAGGGGAAAGCCGCTTCATAAAGCCAAGTAAAAGCCTTTGATTTGGGGATAATTTCGTAGCATTGACCATCAATATAAACGTGATGATAAATCGGCCGGCCAGCGATGGCAAAAATGCCATTAACGAGGAAATTCATAGCATCAGGAACACCTTTAAACCCGCCTTCATCGTAGATATCAGACATCTCGAAAAATACCGGGGCCATCACTTCCCAGAATAGTCCTAAATTGGAGTAGTAGGACATCATCCGCACCTGTTCCAAAAACATATCGGGGAACAGGTCATAAAGTTTCATCATCACGGGGTTTTTCTTGAAATAGGCCTTAATAGCGCGGTCGGCATTTTGGCGATATTCTTCTGAATCAAGATAGGCATCAAATAAACCCCAACCCATATCGCGGCCATGCCACAACATAGCTTGCATACAAGCTTCAGCAAATTCCATATTAACGCGATCATGCCAAAGATGATGGATTAATCTGGGCATTTTTCTGGTTTTACCTTTATCCATGAATTCTAACAATTCAGGGTGAGCGGAACCCGTACCGCGCCAGATGCGTAAATCGGCATTATCGCCAGCGTAATGATTTTGTAGGTCTAGGTATTCTTGGGGCAGAAAATATTTAAAAAAGGGCAAAGGATCGAGGAAAACTCGTTCGGCAATATAGAGCAGATCTCGCCAATAAAAATCCATCGGTACGGCATAAGCTTTATAAATGCCGATAATTTGCATCAGGTTTTCGGGAGTATCCGGTAACATGGATCCACCCGCTTCTAAACGGTGGATAATGTCGGCAAATTCGTGAGTAGAAGGGGGAATTTTGGCTTTGATTAATGTCCCAGTCATAGTTTTAGGTAAAGTAATTAGCAGCGGTTACAATAATTCGGAAACAGCGAGGGATAACTAACTATTACTCAAAAATTTACCCCGATTCAACCAGTTGGTTTTTGAGGACTTTTGCGGAGATTTTTTGAAGACAAAACTAGGTTTTGCTTCCCCCGATAAGCTGGCAACCATCGAGTTAGTGGTGGGTTCAATCCAACGGACTAAATAATTGGGTTGAATACCTAAAAAGACGATTAATACCATTAGGACAAAAGCGGGAATAGTTTCCGATTTCAGGACTTTGGGATAGTAGGCAAGTTTATTATCCAATTTACCAAAACAGGTGCGATTAAGCAGGATAACAAAGTAAACCGCCGTTAAACCGGAAGCGATGATACAGAGAACCGTCTGCACGGGAAAACGGGCGAAACTACCCTGAAAAACGATAAATTCCGCCACAAATCCCACTAATCCGGGGATACCAGCACTGGCCATACCGGCGAGAATTAATAGGGCGCTAACCAGGGGTAAACCGCGAATTGGGTTCATTAAACCGTTTAAAACGTCTAAATCTCTGGTTCCAGCTTTGCGTTCGACAATGCCCACCAGATAGAATAAGAGGGCGAGAATGAGACCGTGGCTAATCATCTGCGCGACGGCACCAAGGACGCTTAAACCCGTGCCGGCGGCGGCTGCTACCAGTATATAGCCCATGTGACCGATCGAACTGTAGGCCACCATGCGTTTAATGTCTTTTTGGGCAATAGCGCTCAAGGCCCCGTAAATAACGCTAGTAACGCCGACAATTGCCAGTCCGGGGGCGATTAAAGACCAAGTTTCGGGGAATAATTGCAGGCCAAAGCGAACTAAGCCATAAGTACCGAGTTTAGCGAGGATACCACCTAATAAAATTGCTGTAGCGGGGGAAGCTTCCGTATAGGCATCCGGTAGCCAAGTATGGAGAGGTACGAGGGGTATTTTGATGCCAAATCCCACTAACAGCAGAGTTAAGAGCAGTAACTGGGTTTTTTGGGAGAAATCGGCGGTGGAGAGGGAGGAATAGTCAAAAGTGCCACCATTGAGGAAACCTATGCCTAAAAATGCCGCTAGGACTAATAACCCGGAGACAGCAGTGTAGAGAAGGAATTTAATCGAAGCATAGCCACGTTTTTCGCCTCCCCAGATAGCAATCATCAGATAAAAGGGGATTAATTCTAGTTCATAGAAAACGATGAACAGCAGCAGGTTTTTGGCCATTAATGCCCCAGAAACCCCGGCGTTAATCAGGAGGATGAGGATGTAATAAAGTCGGGGACGCTCTATTTTTTCTTCGCTACTATAGATAGCTATTCCTGTCAAGAAACAGTTTAAAATAATTAACGGTAAGGACAAACCATCGACTCCGAGGTTATAACTTAAACCGATTGGTTTTGCCCATTCGCGGTATTCAGAAAATTGAAAGCCATTACTGGTTAAGTTATATTGGGTCAGCAGATATAAAGACCACAAGAAGACGGCTGCAACAAAAAAGAGGGTAATTTGACGTAATTTTGCTGGGGCGAATTTATCGGGGAAAAGACCGACGATAATTGCTCCAATTATTGGCAACCAAAGCAGGGTACTGAGCATATTGGTATCGATCGAATTTATAATGACTGGGATGAGAAAAGGATTAGCCAACCGACACGATGACTAATCTAGAATTGACTAAATTAAGCTCACTTTGCCGGTATCGAGATCGTAGTAGGCTCCAACAATTTTTAATTGTTTTTTATCTACTAAATCACCCATGACTGGGGATTTGCCCAATTTCTCTACTTGATAGACAACATTGGATTTAATGGCTCGCTCAAGTTTGTTGGAACCGGGTTGTTTTTCGGCCCGATCAACTCCCACCTGTAGGCCATCGATTAAACGACCGATTTGACCGGGGAAACGACCGCCTTCAATGGTGGCTTTTACCGCTCCACAACGAGAATGACCAAGGACAACAATTACCTTGGCTCCTAACACCAACGTGCCGAATTCGAGGCTACCAATTTCTTCGGAAGTGGCTAAATTTCCCGCTACCCGACAAACAAATAGATCTCCTAATCCGCGATCAAAAACAATTTCTGCCGGCACGCGAGAATCGGCACAGCCCAAAATTGCCGCAAAAGGGGCTTGACTTTCGGCCACTTCTGTGAGCCGAGTTTGATCGCGGTTAGGACTTTTTTGTCTTCGTTCCCAGAAACGTTGATTGCCTTCCATGAGCATAGTTAAGGCCTGGTCTGGGTTCAATCCTTGATTTTGAGCCGTTAGCCATGGCTGGGAATTAACAGCGGTTTGGGCGTTAGTTTGGGACAACTGAGAACCCAAAACAGAGGCGGCTAGACCAGTTCCCAAAAAACCACCACCATAACGGATTAATTGGCGACGAGAGGTATTGAACATAGGTAATTGTTTCCATATAATCAGGACAAGTCCTATTGTCGGGGCAAGAGATGCTAAAGAAAAGCCTAAGTTATCAAATCTTTAACTGAAAACTAGAGAAATTTGTGCTAGTAGGGGCCAGCAGATGATAATACCAATCAAAGCCACCCCCAAAATAATCGACAGAAAGTAAAATTGGGTCTGGCCCGAGACGTTATATTTCAAACTCTGACCGCCAAAAACCGTGGCTAATCCCACCAGGTTAACGATACCATCCACCAGAAAGGTATCGATCCAGTTAATAATTTGCGAGATTAGTCCGACGACAAAAACGATGGTGACTTTATACAATTGGGCTGTATAAAGGTCGTTGGCAAAGAAATCTTGAACGGCTTTGGGTTGAAAAACGATCGGTTTGGAGATATTTTCATTCAGGTAAATATAGGCTGCCGGAATTACGCCAGCAGCACTGGAAAGTACCAAGAGAAAAGCCACTCCCAGATTTAAGTTACTTGGTAATAAATGCCATTGCGCCAATAAAATCGGCAGATGAATGGCGAAACCCATGGTCACAGTCATGGGGATAACTAAGGGCCAAAGAGCTTCCGGAGAGCGCAGGGTCATTGGTTTGATTTTACCGCCAAAGAAAACGCAAAATTCTCTAGTGACACTAAAAGCAGTTAAAGCATTGACCAACAATAGCACTAATAACAGTAAACCACTGATTTCTGCGAGGCGATCGCCCATGCGCGCTAATGCCCAAAAACCACCAAAGGGAGGCAGTGCGACTAAACTAGCGGCACCGACGAGATAACAAATACCAGAAACGGGACGACGGGACCATAAACCGCCGTATTGGCTTAAATCTTGGCTGATATTATTCCAAATGATGTTACCCACCACCATGACTAACAGGGACATAGCGATCGCATAAGTAAAGAGTAACACTAAAGCGGTTTCCGTTTGTCCGGTGGCCACAGCGATAAAAATCAGTCCCATGTAGGCACTGACGGAATAGGAAAGGGAGCGCTTGACATCGATCTGTGCGATCGCAATTAACCCCGCACCGATGGCAGTAACAGAGCCAACAATGATCATTACTTGCAAGGTTAAGGGCGATAATTGCAGCACCGGCTCTAATTTCACCAATAACCAAGCGCCAGTGGAAACAACGACGGTATTCCGCAGAATTGTCGCTGGCATCGGTCCTTCCATGGCCTCATCTAGCCATAAATGCAGGGGAAATTGAGCGCATTTGCCCATTGGACCTGCAATCAGGGCTAAACAGAGTAAATTAGCCACATTGGGGTTTAAATCGGCTGTAGCCGCCCATTCTGCCAATTGGTCAAAGTTCCAGGTTCCCGCCAGGGGTAAAAGGGCCACCACTCCCATCAACAGGATTAAATCGCCAATCCGTTTGGTTAGAAAAGCATCCCGCGCCCCCGTCACCACCAGAGATTGATTGAACCAGAAACCAATCAGCAGATAAGTGCCGAGGGTGAGAACTTCTAGCACACAATAGCTGAAAAATAGCGAATTACAGATAACTAGGGCGCACATACCCCCTTCAAAGAGGGCGACGAGAGAATAAAATCTTGCCCAACCCCAATCCATTTCTAGATAGGCGATCGCATATACCTGGGCGGCGAGGTTTAAGCCAGTAATTAGCAGTAAAGCCCCGATATTAACGACCGAAATCTGCACATCTAAAGATATGCTTAAATCTGCGGCATTTAGCCAATTAAATGCTATAGATTGGGGCGGACGACCCCAAACGGCGAGCAAAGCAAAAAGGCTATGCAAAAAAGCCCAGCAGGTCATGATCAAGTTCAGATAACCGGCCGGTCGCGGGCCGGTTTGCCGGATAATACCGGGAGACCAGGGTAGAGCGAGAAGTGCGCCCGCAAAGGCGTAAAGAGGTACCAACCAGATAGTCTGGCTGAAGGACTCGAACATATAAACACCTCAAGAAGAAAAATGATCCTGAATTAAAGTTTAAGGTTTAATGGCTCACTAATAAGCTGTCACCATTTTTTAACGGGGCATGAATGGGGATGGTTTGACTAGCCTCCAGCAGGTATTTTAAAAAAGCATCGGCAATCACGGAAAGTTGTTTTCCGGCCAGGTAACAAACGTACCAATTGCGCTGAATTGGAAACTGTTCCACGTCGAGGATGGCTAATTCTCCGTTTTCCCCTTCCGAGATGAGAGTATGCTTAGATAGTACCGATATTCCCAAACCGCCAGAAATAGCCTGTTTAATCGCCTCGTTACTGCCTAATTCCAAGCGCACCTTTACCTTAATATCGTGGAGATTAAATAATTTTTGTACCGCTTGGCGGGTTCCAGATCCCGATTCGCGCATAATAAAAGGTTGCTGGTTGAGGCACTCAAGGGGGAGATTTTTCTTACCCACCAATGGATGATCTCGTCGCGCCACCACCACTAGGGGATTTTCCAAGAAAGACTGAGAACAAAGTTCCACTTCTTCTGGCGGTTGACTGAGAATATACAGGTCATCCTCGTTGTTTAACATTCGCTCTTGCAGTTTCTGATGATTAGTCACTTGCAGGGCGATGTCAATACCGGGATACTGTTGACAGAATGCCCCTAGTAATCGCGGCACAAAGTATTTAGCGGTAGTAATTACGCCTAAAGTCAGTTTTCCCTGTCTAGTTCCCTTAATATCGGCCACTTTCATCTGAAAGTTGTCCAATTTATTAAAAATCTCTTGACAGGTGAACAGTAATTCCTGACCCGCTTCGGTTAAAAATAAACGTTTGCCAATTTGCTCGAATAGCGGTAAACCCACTGCTTTTGTGAGTTGTTTGACTTGGGTTGAGACGGTGGGTTGAGTGATAAATAACTCCTCGGCCGCCTTAGTAAAGCTACTGTGTCGAGCGGTAGCCTCGAAAACCCTTAACTGGTGCAGGGTTGCCTGTATCAAGTTCTTATCCCCTTCTCAATAACAACTATTTGTCACCATCAATCCTAACGCTTTTATAGATTCTAGTCAATTAACTTTTTGATAAATATAGACTTTAATAGATATAAACGGCACTTAAGACCTTTTGTAGCTATCAGCTTTTTTCTCCTTTCTCCCCCACTCCCCTAGAACTGTTTCATTTAAATTAAGTAGGGTTTGCTGAAAAAGCTTTTCCTGATGGCAGGGTGTGGCCCCCCAACCCTAGGGTTGATTCATTTAAATTAAGTACAGCTGATTTTGAGTCAATAAATTTGACTGAAAATTCTCAAGTTTATCTTTCTCTAACCAAAAGAGTTAGTCACAATAATTAATCTTTAATACCCTGCCAATAAGCCTATCTCTCTTCAAATTTTCTGAGAGTACATCCTGTTAATTTATCTAATTTTTCTGCTTCTTACGTCGATAAAACTATCAGTTTTTCCC
>NZ_SFBZ01000004.1:0-14024 GCF_007095495.1 Microcystis sp. M_QC_C_20170808_M9Col
TTTATATCAAGTATGTTTTAACTCACGCTGAATACGATAAGGAGCAATGGAAAAATGACCCTTACTTTTAATCCAGAAAAATACAAAGAATTACTAGCTCGCCATTTACCTAAAGTTATCAGAACAGAAGCAGAAAATGAAAAAGCTCTGGTTATTGTCGAAGAATTGATGCACCGTCAGCATCGAACTCCCGAAGAAGATGAACTTTATGAGCTTCTAATTTTTTTAATTGAGAATTTTGAAAGAAGCTTTTATCTACAAGAATCAACCACACCTAATTCTATGTTATTGTTTTTGATGGAGCAACAAAGCGTTAACAAGAAAGACATAGCCATAATCCTTGGCTCTGACAAAATTGCTTCTAGTTTAATTGCAGGAAAAGGGTCAATTAGCCAAGAACAGGCGAAATTATTAGGACATTTCTTTCATGTAGATTATAGTTTGTTTATGTAGGGTTTGCTGAAAAAGTAGGGGCGAAGCATTCGGATAGGAAATCTACGGTTTCAGCGATAGGTTATGCCCGAATGCTTCGCCCCTACAAGACCACGATTCTCTGAAAATCTTGCACTTGTTTTGCGAAATAGACCCCTAAAACCCTTACCTCGTCTATATTTCACATTTATTCAGCCAACCCTAATTAATTATCTCCTCGCCAAAAAAAATCAGGAGCAGAATTTCCACTCCCGATAACCTATTCACTTTAGACTTGCCAATTTATTGGAATATACTGGCAACCTTGGCGCTTACGTCCGGTTGAGTTTCAGCGTAGATATTTTGACGAGTAGCGGCGATTTCTGTGTAAGCTTGACGCACTTCCGAGTTAACTGCCACCGTTTTCACATCGTAGATACGGGTAGCCAGTTGGGGATAGAAACCGATAGCGACAATCAAAGCGAGGAAAGAGACAGCGATAAAGATTTCTCTGGGTTTAGCGTCACTATATTCTGATTCATGAGGGAGGACACAGCTAGTACCAAAACAAACTGCCTGTTCGTTACTTTTGTTGGGGAGAATGTTAGTAATATCGCAGGAAGAACCATCTCCGTAGAAAACTTGACGGAGCATGGAGAGTAGATAAATCGGGGTGAGGATTAAACCAACGGAAGCGAGGAAGACAGTCACAACCCGGAAGGTTTGGCTATAAACGTCACTGCTAGTGACACCGATGAATACAGTAATTTCACTGGCAAAACCGCTCATTCCGGGTAACGCTAGGGAAGCCATGGCGCCGGCAGTAAAGAGAGCGAAGACTTTCGGCATCGCTTGGGCAATCCCACCCATCTCGTTTAAAGCTAAGGTATGGGTGCGGTCGTAGGTGACACCGGCAAGGAAGAATAAGACGGCGGCAATTAAACCGTGGGAGAGCATTTGTAACATAGCACCGCTAATACCCACATCGGTGAAGGAAGCAATCCCTAAAAGGACGAATCCCATGTGTGAAACCGAGGAATAAGCGAGACGGCGTTTCATGTTTTGTTGACCGAAGGAAGCGAAAGCACCGTAGATAATATTAACGACACCGAGAATCGCTAGAATCGGGGCAAAGTAGATGTGTGCATCGGGTAGAAGCCCCATATTAAGACGGATTAAACCGTAACCACCCATTTTGAGGAGAACACCAGCGAGAATCATCGATACAGGTGCAGAAGCTTCACCGTGAGCATCGGGGAGCCAAGTATGGAGGGGGAAGATGGCGAGTTTGACCCCGAAAGCGATTAATAAACCAGCGTAAAGGACTAATTCTAAAGCGAGGGGATAATCTTTAAATCCTAATTCCGCCATATCAAAGGTCATTGCACCACCACCGTAAAGGGCCATGGCTAGACCGGCAACGAGGATGAAGATAGAAGCGGCGGCGGTGTAGAGTAAGAATTTAGTGGCGGCATAACGACGTTTTTGACCACCCCAGATGGAAACGAGTAGATAAACGGGAATTAACTCGATTTCCCACATTAAAAAGAATAATAATAAGTCTTGGGCGACGAAAACACCAATCTGAGCGGCGTAGAGCAACAGCATCAGGAAGTAGAATAAACGGGGTTTGCGGTCCACTTGCCACGCGGCCAAGATAGAAAGGGTTGTCACCAATCCTGCTAATAAAACTAACGGTGCCGAGATACCATCCACCGACACCGCCCAGCTTAAACCGATTTGGGGAACCCAATCGATTTTTTCCACTAATTGTAGGTTGGGGTTGCTTAAATCATATTTTTGTAAAAAGACGTAGCACATTAAAACAAAGTCTGCTAGTCCGACTCCAAGAGCGAACCAACGAACAGTTTTTCCTTCCTTGTCGGGGATTACAGGGATCAGGAAGGAGGCAAGCAAGGGGAGCAAAATGATGGCAGTGAGCCAGGGGAAGTTAGCCGTTAGCATGGCAGTAAGAAAAAATACCTATTTCGTTATGTGTTCATTTTATGCGACTTTGTAAAATTTTGTGAATATTTTTTGGCCTACCTTTACCATAGGCTTTTATCTATAATTAGCGCATCATCATCGATTAACCCAAATAAGCTTGTTTGACCCGCTCATCCCTGAGTAAATCCCCGGCTTCTCCTGCGATAGTCAAGCGTCCCGCTGCCAAAACATAGCCGCGATTGGCAGTTTCTAGGGCTAAATTGGCGTTTTGTTCCACTAACAGGATAGTTACTCCCGATTCGTTTAATTGACGGATAATACTGAAGATTTCTCGCACTATCTGCGGCGCTAGTCCTAAACTGGGTTCGTCTAGTAACAATAACTTGGGACGACTCATTAAAGCTCTGGCAATCGCCAGCATCTGCTGTTCCCCACCGCTTAGGGTTCCCGCTAACTGCTCTCGGCGCTCCGATAGTCGGGGAAACAGTTGCAACTGCTCTTCGATATCGCTTTTTACTCCTAGGCGATCGCTTCTCGTATAAGCACCTAACTGCAAATTTGTCAAGACTGTTTGACGCGCTAAGATTCTTCTCCCTTCCGGACTATGGGCAATTCCCCGTTTAACGATTTCATGGGGTGGTAAATGGGTAATATCTTGACCTTGATAAATTATTCGCCCCGTCTTTGCCGTTAAAATCCGAGATATCGTCTTTAGAGTCGTCGTTTTTCCTGCTCCGTTCGCTCCAATCAGGGTGACAATTTCCCCTTTTTCTACCCTTAAGCTAACCTGCTGTAATGCCTTTATTCCGCCATAATTAACCGATAAATCGCTAATTTCTAACATAAACCCAGTCAAATCCCAATAGGATCACTATAGCAGTGATCAGTGATCAGTTATCAGTTACCAGTTACCAGTTATCAGTTACCAGTTACCAGTTATCAGTTACCAGTGATCACTGATCAGATGTGAGTTTTTAGTCAGTCCCGATGAAAAAATTTTCACCCCCACAGATGAAAGAGGTTTCCTTCCCTACACCCCACACCCCACACCCTACACCCTCTTTCAAGTCAGGGATAAGGAGGAATCCCGATCATTTGTACTGAATTTTCCAAGACGCATTATTGAGTGAGGGGTATTGAGTAGCATTAACAGTGCTGTCTTTTCACTGCTTACTGTTTACTGATAACTGTTTACTGATAACTGATAACTGATTATCTGCCTAAAACTTCCAAGACAACCGGGGCAACTCCCGATTGGAAAACACCGATAATCGCTGCCGCACCTCTGGAGAGATCGATGACGCGACCACCGCTAAACGGACCGCGATCGTTAATTCGCACCACCACCGAGCGCCCGTTACGCAGATTAGTTACCCTAACCTTGGTGCCGAAAGGTAGATAGCGATGGGCGGCGGTTAAACTACTAGAGTTAAAAGTCTCACCACTAGCGGTGCGACGACCGTGGAAACCAGGACCATACCAAGAGGCCATTCCCTTTTTACGGGGGCGACTGCTGGTTTTTACCGCTGGGCTTGTTTTCGGCTTCTCTGCTGGTGTCACTGAGGCAGGATTGCTGGCTGGGGCATTAGCCGGGGCCGGCTTGACTTGATTGGGTTGTGATTGGGGTTGTCCCGTCGAAGGAATGGCCTCTTGGGTTCGGGGTGTAACGCTTGCAGGGACGGTATTTTCTTTGTCCACTAGGGACTCCAAAGTTTTTAGAATTTCGTTAGCATTATCTTGAACCGAACGTGATACTTTAATATCTGAATCAGTTGTTCGACTATTAGAAAAAGCGGACAGAATGGTTTGAGAAGTGGACTCGATAACAGTTTGACGATCTACGCTAATGTCCGTCAGGCTGTTGCTGTGTCCTGCTGTCTGGGAACAAATTATCGAGGCTGTAGTCCCCACTACGGTAAGGGCAGTTACAGCTTGTAGTTTGTTGATCAGTTGTTTATTCATAGACTTTCTTATTGTGCGTTAGCAAGTTCCCAATGCAAAGCTGAAGGAACTTGCTAACATTCCTTTGTGCTTGCAGAGCTAACTTGGTTGCTTTCTGTTCAACCGTATCACGGAAAATTGGTTGGTCATTACGAGAATTTATATCGTTATCGGGCAAGAGAATCAAAAATTTAAATAAAGGGTTGACTGGCGCTAAAAACCAAGTTAAGATAAAGGGTTTTTAATTTTTTGTGTCCTAGAGGGGATCAAGGTTAGGAAAACTTAGGGAATTAGTGAAATTTCGAGGGGGAATAATGCTAGTATTGACAAGGCTTTCAAGGATTATCAGCCCTCCTCGATTTCTCTCTATCGATGCAGATAATGGTTAATAAAACTGTTTTCTTCGCTACAAAAAACCAGATTTTTAAGATAAATGTCAAATCGGGTTAAAGGTCAGAGATTAAAAATTATAATAGGGGCTTGACAAAGAACTAAAAATAAGCTGTTATTAGCCAAACTTAACTATAGAATCAGAAATGCTGATACAGGCTAATACTAAATCCTGTTTAAAAGGTATAGGGAAGTGGGGGATTGGGGAAGTGGGGAAGTGGGGGATTGGGGAAGTGGGGGATTGGGGAAGTGGGGAAGTGGGGAAGTGGGGAAGTGGGGAAGTGGGGAAGTGGGGAAGTGGGGAAGTGGGGGATTGGGGAAGTGGGGAATTGGGGAAGTGGGGAAAGAAACCTCTTTCATCTGTGGGGGTGAAAATTTTTTCATCCGGCCCGACTCCTAACCCCACGAAAAGCTTTTTCGGCAAACCCTATCTAATTGTGTGTTGGGTTTTTTTAGGTCAATCCAACCGACAAGAGCGGCTATAAAATCTAATATAATCAAGACAGCAGGTCATCCCATAGGTAATTCTCAAATGAATTATAAGATTGACATAGAACAAGAAGAAGATGGACGATATATTGCTGAAATCGTCGAACTTCCGGGAGTTTTAGTCTATGGCAATAGTCAACAGGAAGCTATTGCTAAAGTTCAAGCACTTGCTTTGCGTGTCTTAGCCGATCAACTTGAACAGGGAGAACTTCCAGAAAATCACCTAAATTTATCATTTGTTGCTCTATGAGTCAATGGTCAGCAACGAAAGCCAAACAAGTTTTAAAAGCATTAAAAAGCATAGGTTGGAAAATTAAACGCAGTGGACTGTTTCAGCTAAAATAGGGCAATAGATTTCGGCTTAAAGTCTTAAATTATAGAATTTATAGCATTTTTCTAATACACCAAATTAACTGAAACAATCCAGTAGGGTGTGTTAGCGATAGCGTAACACACCAATTTAATAATAAATTTGCTGCGTGGGGAGCGGATTATTGATTTTGGTTTTTTAACAGAATTGGTAGCCGCAAACACACACCCTACCAGATCAGCGATCGCACTCAACCTAATATCAACAGACTTTCTGTTTCACTATCAAAAAATTCAACAATAATTAAAAAATAACCTCTTAAAATTTCGATAATCTTTGCAGTGGGACTATTACCAATACGAAGATAGATAAATTTTGGTGGATGACCATATAATAGACTGCGCTGATGAAAATCGGCATCTTTAGAGACAATTACAAAATCGTTGAATTTGGCAAATTCCCAGATAAGTGCATCATCAGTATTGATCAGTCCTAAAGTCTTGACGTGCTGAGAATCAGAATATAAATCAATTATTTTATCAATAATCCGATCTAACAAATTTTCATCTAATAACAGTTTCATAAAGAGGTGATAAATAATTTTTTCTCTCGATCAGCAGCAAAAGCCAAACAAGCTTTGATATCCTCGGAAGTTAATTCTGAAAAATCCTCAAGAATTTCTGCTTCTGTCATTCCTGCTGCTAAATATTCTAGAATATCGTACACAGTTATACGCATTCCTCGAATGCAGGGTTTTCCGCTGCGTTTTCCAGGTTCAATGGTAATAATGTTTTGGTAACTCATAATGCTTTAATTATTTGGACTTTCCCAATTATATCTTATTCGATGACAGAGATCGCACTCCACCCCACCGACAAGAACGATCACCCTTCAACTTCGTACCACTCTTAGGGTGTGAAGTGCGAAAGCATAATGCACCAATTTAATAATAAATTTGCTGCGTCGGGTGCAGATTGTTAATTTTGGTTTTTAATCAGAGTTAGTAGCCGCAAACACGCACCCTACAAAATTAGCAGATTAGCTATCTTAATCAGGATTTCTCCAATCTCTGAAATTACTATAGTAAAGAAATTCTTGAAAACCTTCTTTGATTTTAGCATCTACATCCGTTCTAGCTAATATGGTTTCGATAATTGCTCCTATTTCCGAGTCATTTGTTATTCT
Source organism: Microcystis sp. M_QC_C_20170808_M9Col (assembly GCF_007095495.1). Taxonomy (NCBI): domain Bacteria; kingdom Bacillati; phylum Cyanobacteriota; class Cyanophyceae; order Chroococcales; family Microcystaceae; genus Microcystis; species Microcystis sp. M_QC_C_20170808_M9Col. Next base: position 6,674 of record NZ_SFBZ01000004.1, read on the forward strand.
ACCTAATGCCGTCAAAAATCCAATAATTTCCCCTTCAGTTTTATTAGCTAGTTGTTGAATAATGGGTAAAGTTTGAGGATTATCTCGCCAATGGTTTACTAAAGCTACAATTGCTTCTGATTCACCCTTATTAGCTTGTTGTTGAATAATGGGTAAAGTTTCAGGATCATCTCGCCAATGAATTGCTAAAACTCTAATTGCTCTATATTCACCCTTATTAGCTTGTTGTTGAATAATCGGTAAGGTTTGAGGATTATCTCGCCAATGGGTTACTAAAGCTTTAATTGCTTCTGATTTACCCTTATGAGCTTGTTGTTGAATAATGGGTAAAGTTTCAGGATCATCTCGCCAATGGTTTGCTAAAGCTTCAATTGCTTCTGATTCACCCTTATTAGCTAGTTGTTGAATAATGGGTAAAGTTTGCGGATTATCTCGCCAATAATTGGCTAAAACTTCAATTGCTTTCCATTGACTTTTATTCGCTTGTTGTTGAATAATGGGTAAAGTTTGATGGTGATCTCGCCAATGAATTACTAAAGCTTCAATTGCTTCTGATTCACCCTTATTAGCTAGTTGTTGAATAATGGGTAAAGTTTGCGGATTATCTCGCCAATAATTGGCTAAAGCTTGACCTGCTATACCTGCCGCTGATTCACCTTGTCTAGCAACTTCCTGTAGATAAACTAACGCCTCAGAATGAATTTTAGCAATTCTAGATAATTGATTAACAGCTTTTCTTTCGCAATTCCGGTAATTTTGCTCAACTGCTATGGCTTGAAGAACACTCCATCCTGTCCGATCATCTTGCCAGATATTTCCGATTTTAGCAATTATTATTTCCTTAAAATAATTACCAGCATACCTATAAGACGTTAAGGATTGAAGACTATCTAACAATCGCTGACTTAGTTCAACATAAATAGACTGGTTTCGCAATTCTCCATAACAATCTGCTGCCAAAAAAAGATGAGAAATTTTTTTATATGTTTCCTCCATATCAAGGAGATAGTTAATTAATTCTTCAGCAACTTCTTTGGGAAATTCTGCACTTAGCATCCCCATCAATAAACATAAAACTTCTTTCCAAACAGGATCTGAATAATGTTCTCCAAATACTTTGGTTTTCAATTCCTCAAGAGTAATTCCGTCTGGGAATCCTCGGTTTTTAAATCTTTCATAAAACTCGCAAGCACAAAAGTATTCTAAAAAAGTTCGATGAACAAAAGCAAAAGCATTGCCACCTAAAGAACAAAGAATAAAATTACGATAGCGCAGTTGTTTGATAATTAAATCAGTCAGATCACTAGCCACTCGTTTGTTAATTTCTGTTTTTTCAAGATATTGAGTCAAAACATTTTCTAATTCTTCCTTATAGATTAAATTAGCTGCTAACCCTTTTTCTCCTGCTTGCATGGCACTTGCGACTAAACGCAGAATGTCCCTTTTATCTCTTAGATCAATATTGTAAAGATATTTTTTCAGTTCAGGATCAATTAATCCTTTCTTGGTTTCAAAATCCCATTGATGTAATAACACCTCTGACGCTTTTTCATAAAGTTTTGAGCGATCTCTTGGTAATTCTTGAGTTCGATTTAGAATAGCCATCATCGTTAATAATAAAGGATTTCCTGCTAATTGCCGAATCGCTTTTGACTCCTTAATTGCCTTTTGTAAACGTTCTTGTTTTTGGGTTTTATCATCTCGATTTTCAAAAGCTAAATCATGCCAACGTTTGATAAAATCTTCAATCTGATCTTTATCTAAATCTTGGATCATAAAATGGTCAAAACCAGCATGATTTAATTCTTCTGCTTTATATCCTAACGAGCGAGAAGTGACTATAATTGGCACTTGAGGATATTCAATACTACAACGTTTGATATCCGTGACAATTTCTTGTCTTAATTGAGGATTAAAAACTTCATCTAAGCCATCAAAAAGCACAACAACTTGACCCTTTTTAAGCTTATCATCTAAAGCAAGTTGATTGAGATGACAAATCAGATTACCTTGATGGAAAAATTCTAGAATATTCTGACATTTTTTTTCATCCTTATCTCTGGCATAAATACGCAATTCTATCAAAAGAGGAAGGGGAAGCAAAACACGATGACTGAGTTCTTTTTCAGCCCAATTTAAAGCTAAATACTGCAATAAACTCGATTTTCCCGCACCTGGATCACCTAAAATTACAGTTCTTGGGTATTCAGAAGAATTGACGATATTCAAAACAGGATCTAATTTTTCATTCAGATATTCTCGCCGTTTTCGTTCTAGTTCTGCTTGTATTTGTTCTAACTCCGCTTGAGTAATTTCTCCCCTATCTACAAGTTCCTGCAGCACTTCTTTAGGTAATTCATAAAGTTGAGGAATAAACTGTTTACATCGTCTCACATTTTGCGGCACAAACATTCGCCAGAGTTTGATTTGCTCATAAGTCGTTGTGTCTAAACATTCTAATTTAAGATGGCCATATTCCTTTTTTAAGCCTTCCGCATAGTTATCTAAATTATAATCTGTTTTAACTCCTGCTATTTCTTGAATATTTTGGCTATCTTTATTCTGTAACTTAACTAAAAAAACGGCTCTTAGCTTTTCAGAATTTTCAATAATTTCCTGAGTTTTTCTCAAATAAAATTTACCTAGTTTTTCCCAGTTAAATTCAGCAGGTAACGGGGGTAAATTGAGTCTTTGCCAAGATTGAGCTAACGTCAAAGTATCAAGAACTTGACAATCAATATCAAAAGCATCCCCTAAAATAGGTTCAACTTGTTCATCTTTAATAAAAGTATTGAGGGGTTTTTCAAAGTTTTTAATTTGATCATCCTCCAGATCGGCCATTTCTAACTGTTGCTGAAAGAGTGCTAAAAACTCCTTCATTGCTTTTCCATAAGCTTTTTTTTGAACATCTTTTTCAAGTAAGTGTGACACTTTACCTAGACTGTTTTTAAAAAATTCCTTTCCGTAATCTTTTGCACCCTCTTTTGCCAACTCTTGCATTACTGAAAGAACAAGCGAACCTGCGGCTTGAGTAACCCCCCAGACAATTAACCAGTCAACCATGGCGATAAACTTAAGATTCTGTGGATACTATCTAAGCTTACCAACTTTAATCGTTTTTCGTCTATCGTTCCGACAAATGAAGAGAACGATTTAAAATATCCTCAATACCGTAGGGACAAATGGGGGGAAACTCTAATCCCGTCTCTCTAAAGGCATCGCAACAAGCAACAGCATAGAGTTTAAATAGGCTTTCATCGGTTAAATATCGCTTTAAACTGGGGCTATCGTCCAAATAAAGCCTAATATTAGCTCTTTCTCGCTGAATAGTTCCCAACCAACCCTTGGATCGCCGTTGAGGTTGATAGTCCCACTTTAATAAATGATGCAAAATTAATCTGAGACTAGCGAGTAAGCGATCGCACTCCCGTTTCGACAAATCCCGCACCTCTTCGACTAAATTCTCAATATCTAACTCGGAAAACCGACCGGAGGCTAATAAATCGGCCATTTGTTCGGCCCAAAGTCCAAAGTCTTGCTCATAGGATGCCGTCATCGATTTATCTCCTTATAAGCTCAATTAACATTATATTAAACCTCTTGCATAATTAATTTTTGATGGTTCAAAAACAGCGAAAACAAGGATTAAATGGACTAAAATCTGTAAATTATGATTCATTGATGACTGAGAAACCGGCATCGTTTCAAAGATTGCCGAACCATTAACGGGTTTTGCGTCTTCGGATGACATTATTAGAATAACGAGAAGGTTTTGGCCGGGGTTCTTTTCCCCCTCCCAATTCGCGACTAACTTGCTGAAAAATATCCCGTCGCAGCACAGGATATTCCCCTATCCACTGGTCGAGTTGGGGAAGATGGACATCAGAAAGCTGATTGATATCCCCTAAATCGGGGTCTCGAGACATTAACAAAGCTTCGGCCACCATCCCGGGACGGATCGATTTATGGATGCGTTTGAGGGGAGCGCGAACGATCGCCGAAAAGCCAGTTTGATCACCGATTTCTAGATTAATACAGCGTTGGCGATTTTCGATAATCTCTAATTCCCCGCGTTTATTGACCCTTTCTTCTTCCCCGATTAATTCCTCGGTGACAAAAGCATCGAAAACGCGACCGCGCCAAAATCCCCCGTAGGGAAGACGACGATAGGTATTATTGCGAACACTGGCCCAGTAAACCGGACCCCAGAGCCAATATAAACCGGCGATAATGTCGAATATCAGTTTAATTGTTAAACCACCTGGTCCGAATAAATTACCGATTAACCAAGCTGCGGTGAGAGCAATGATAGAAATAAATAAACGGCGCAGAAAATCAGACCATTTACCCCAATAGTGAGCGTACTGGGGACCTGTGGCGATAATTGGGACAATTTGCTCGATCGATTGACGGGTAAGGGGAACCAACATTATCAGTTATCGGTTATTCGTGAATGGGTAGGCTCTAGAAGAGGACGTTTACCTTTCATTTAGGTGCGCTATATCAGTTATGACAGCGTTTCTCATAACTAGATGAAGTGTAACCTAATTTGGTATCGACTACCGACTTCCCAAAAGGAAAACTTTGTACCTCACCACTAAGATAAATGTTATAGTTTTGAGTAATTGTCTATCTGTTGGTCGCCATTCATTCCATCGCTAAAAGCTCAAGACTTCCGGGAAAATTTCAGTTAAAAATTAAATCCCTTAAGAAGTCCGATGAAACAATCTATAATAAAATCAATGCTGTTTTGTTCCCAAAGACTGCCACCATGACTTCTTCTCCGGTTAAATCCTTAACTTCTCAGATTGTAACCACTCAACATTTACCCCCGTTAGAAAATGGGGATCGCTTAATTCGTCCCGAATTCGAGCGCCGTTATCAAGCTATGCCAGGATTAAAAAAAGCCGAACTGATCGAAGGAGTTGTATATCTGGCATCCCCATTAAGGTTTAAATTTCATGCTGAACCCCACGGACGTTTAATCACTTGGTTGGGAGTTTATCAAGCTGCTACACCCCAAGTACAAATGGGTATTGAGCCAACAGTTCGCTTGGATATCGACAACGAACTACAGCCGGATGGGGTGTTATTAATTAGTCAAGAAAGCGGGGGAAAATCAACCCTAACTGTAGAGGGATACCTAGAAGGAGCGCCGGAATTAGTGGTAGAAATTGCCGCTAGTAGTGCCGCCATAGATTTAGGGGATAAAAAACGCGCTTATCGACGCAGTGGCATTCAAGAATACCTTGTTTGGCAAGTATTTGACCAAAAAATTGATTGGTTTAATTTAGAAAATGGCGATTATATTTCTTTGTTACCCAACCAAGAAGGAGTGATTTGTTCTCTAGTATTTCCTGGTTTGTGGTTAGATATTTCAGCCATGCTCAACGGCAATATGTCACGGGTGTTAGACATCTTAAAAGCTGGAATTAACTCGGCAGAACATCAAGAATTTATCCAAAAGTTAACCGCAACGCAGTCGGGGGAAGCCAAATGAAACCTCCAGCTATTCTCATTTTAGGAGAAACCAGTATTCCCGTGGCTCGTCAAGTGCAAATGGCCCTACCGGAAGCAGTGGTTTATGGGTTAATAAAGCGTACCCAGTCGGCTGATTTTACCTATAATAATTTTGGCGAAACCGTGCGAGAATTTTTCCAGACGGGAACGCCAATTATTGGCATTTGTGCGGCGGGTATTTTAATTCGCACTTTAGCACCTTTATTAACTAATAAATGGCAAGAACCACCTGTATTAGCAATCGCAGAAGATGGCAGCGCCGTAGTGCCTTTGTTGGGGGGTTTACAAGGGGTTAACGATCTCGCTCGTCAAATTGCCTCGGTTTTGCAAATTTCCCCCGCAATTACCACCACTGGTGATATTAGATTTAAAACTACCTTATTATCGCCACCACCGGGTTATCAGTTAGTTAATCCCGATGATGCTAAGAAGTTTCTGTCCGATTTATTGGCGGGTGAAAAAGTAAAATTAATCGGTGAAGCGGACTGGTTAAAAAATAGTAATTTACCGATTTCATCAGTAGCAAAACTGAGCATTGAGATTATCGATAAAAATAACTTAAACTTAGCAAAACCTAGCACTGCCTGTTTAGTTTATCTGTATGAGGAAAGCCAGCAAATTAAGGAAAAATCTGGTTTACTACCGGGAGATTTGGCCCAGGAAAGTCAAGGTAAATTAGCCATAGTTGGAACTGGACCGGGTGCGCTAAATTGGATGTCGCCGGAAGTTCGAGAAGTATTGGAAAAAGCCACGGATTGGGTGGGTTATAAAACCTATTTGGATTTGGTAGAATCCCTGCGAAAACCAGAAATTGTCCGCCATGAATCGGATAATCGGGTGGAACTCGATCGAGCGGAAATAGCCCTAGATTTAGCGGCCAAGGGGCGATCGGTTGTCTTAGTTTCTTCCGGAGATCCCGGAATTTATGCCATGGCCGCGGCCGTGTTTGAGGTATTAGAAAAAAAAGCAAAACCAGCATGGGATGCGATCGCAATTCAGGTCTGTCCGGGGATTTCGGCGATGCAGGCGGCGGCGGCGAGGGTTGGCGCGCCTTTAGGCCATGATTTTTGTGCGATTTCCCTATCAGATATTCTCAAATCTTGGCAGGTGATTTCTCAGCGCATTGAGTTAGCAGCCCGAGCAGATTTAGCGATCGCATTTTATAATCCTGTGTCTCAAGAGCGCACTTGGCAATTGGAGAAGGCAAAAGAGATTTTATTACAATGGCGATCGCCGCAAACTCCCGTGGTATTAGCGCGTAATTTAGGGCGAAAAGGGGAAACAGTGACGGTGAAATTCCTAGAGGATATGACTATTAAAGATGCGGATATGCGAACCATAATTTTGATTGGATCGAGTAAAACTCGCCTTATTGAGCAGGGTAAAACCAAGCAGTGGGTTTATACTCCACGTCACTATTAATTGACATACTCCCACCGTCAAGCTACGCTGTGACGGGGGATTCTTGACCTATCACTATCGGAAATTCCTTGCTCAACGAGACAGCTTAGATTCTCAATGTCTCCATTAAGAATCCAGAGGCCGGACTCTCCCCCCCCTTGCCCCTAGGGTTGATTCATTTAAATTAAGTACAGCGGATTTTGAGTCAATAAATTTGACTGAAAATTCTCAAGTTTATCTTTCTCTAATCAAAAGAGTTAGTCACAATAACTAATCTTTAATCCTCTGCCAATATTGATTATGAAGAGATTGATAAAGCTTGTTCCCAAGCCACTAAAAGCCTATCTCTCTTCAAATTTTCTGAGAGTACATCCTGTTAATTTATCTAATTTTTCTGCTTCTTACGTCGATAAAACTATCAGTTTTTCCC
>NZ_SFBZ01000040.1:0-14633 GCF_007095495.1 Microcystis sp. M_QC_C_20170808_M9Col
GGTAATTGACCAGGTGAAAATGGGTAAAACCCCACACCCCACCTGCCCCCCCGATGTCGGGGGGGTTGGGGGGGCCACACCCTGCCACCAGGAAAAACTTTTTCAGCAGACCCTAATTAGGTGAGTAGCATAATGATAACCCTGGGAATCTTCTGGGAGTTTTAGCAGGGTTTCTAAACAGGGACTAGCGGCCAGATATCTTTGGGCAATTATTTGAGCGGTAGCTCGATCCCTTTTAACATATTGCCAAGATAATCGCTGTAACCAACTCTCTTTTAAGCCATCTTCAATATCATATACAGAAAGCGTATTACCGGGATTTTGTCAAAGAGAAATTATTCCCTTGGCCACACTGATTAGATTAGTTGTGAATAGCATATATAGCGTTTCTCACACCTGTGTGCCACAGTTAAACCTTTGCTGATTAAGCTTTTCACCATCGACAATGTACCTCTTGCCAACAGGAAACGCTATAATACTAAATCCGTTGAGTATAGGCTACATATGAGGACAGGCACTCATGCAAGAGGCAAGAGGCAAAAGGGAGAATAAATAATCAGTTTTTAATAACCGGATTTAGTATAAGAGGTTGAGAAAGGGAAAAGGCCAAGAGTTTTCCCAGTTTGATAAAAAGAGAGATAATATTAAATATTTGTAAACTTTTTTGCCTAAGTTACCTTTCTGTGGTAAGCAAATCTTTACTGCTCCGATTCGGGGGTTTCTTGGGAGGTGTCATCGTTGTTGGTTTTTGGTTCTTGTCCTTTAAAAATCCTGATAGATCGCCAAAAACCCTCTAAAAACTGATTGAAGGTCGTTTCATTGATTTTACCCGTCCAGAGCAAACTAAAAGAGGACCCACAGGGAGGTAAGTCGAGCGATCGCTTCTGGAATCTCCCTGATTTGGTTACTGTTGAGGTTGAGGGATTGCAGGGAGGTGAGTCGAGCGATCGCTTCTGGAATCTCCCTGATTTGGTTACTGTTGAGGTTGAGGTATTGCAGGGAGGTGAGTTGAGCGATCGCTTCTCATGGCTTTTTGTGGGGTTTCCTTGAGTCTATAATACATAGATAACACAACTGACTTGCTTACATATCAATGAAAATTGAACGTAAAACCTATAGAGATGGAAACTTGTATCCTGAAGCCTTCAATTATTTAAAATCTCTTCCAGAAAATATCGATTATTATAAAGCCCATATTGAACGCCATCCACTTTCTATTTACGATCTATCAATACAGAGAGTTATGAAAGCATTGGCTGAAATTTTAGATGAAATAGAGCGAATAAATCATGCTTTATTTGATGCTGAAGGTCGTCTCGATTATTCATTAGCGAAACTGCCTATCTTACAAAAAGAATTACTAGAGGCTTTAATGGCTCATATTGATGATTGCTACCGTATTCTTAAGGTTCTCCATCCTTATGATAGTTCCAATCAAGTCAAATATAATGATAAGTGGCTAGATAAGGCTAAAAATCCTGCAAAAAAAGACTTTGAAAATAATATTAAAGATTATAAAAACTTATTGTCCCCTATTGTTAATAAAATCAAGCATAATGGCGGTCAATTGCGTTCTATCGTAATTTACTCACGGGATCGCAGAATAGTCACAAAGCCGATCAGGAAAAAAATTCAAATTTTTCCCAGAGATGCTCGTATCGTAGGATATTTCTTGGAAGGAGTTCATCCTAATGGCAATATCGGACCCGATATCGAAATTCATCCGAATGGAAAATCGGCTATTTCTTTAAACCGTGATTTGCGTTATCATTTTGCCAATTTATATCGAATCGGTCGTCATTTAAAGAAAGCTATCGTAAAAACCGTACGTCACGTCGAGACAATAGACTTGCCGTATCCAGGTTCGATTCGACATACAAGTTGTCAATATGATCTAGAGTCAATCGCAGAGAAAATCAGTAATTTGCCATCTTTGTTTTATCAAAATGAATTTGACAAGGAAACTCCTGATATCCAATTCTATCGCAATCCTAAAGATACGGAGTTAATTCTAGAAACGCCTGGCCCTCGATACATGAATTGGGAGGGAGAAGTAGCAATCTCTTGTGAAATGCAGGTAGATCCTGTTTCTCGTACATATCAACTACCTTATTGGCAAAATCAGAGTAACTCCAGATCAGTAATGCGATAACTATCACCTATCACGGACAAGCGGCAATCATCAGCACAGAGGGAAGATTAACGATTTCCTGTTCTCATATTATGATCGGTGATCAGCTAGTCCGCATTCAAGTTCTAGTTGAGACAAGGTAAAACGAATATCAAATTCAGATGCACAACAGCTTACCCAATCCGCTTTTAACAGTAGGATTAACTCCTGACTCCTGACTCCTGACTCCTATCTCCCTGACTCCTTTAAACATTTCTTTTTTTCTCAAACCATGTTTGTAATAATTCCCCGGATTCCTTGGCTAAAATTCCCGCGATTACCGGTAAACGATGGTTAGAAAAAGGACTATCAATAAAATTAGCCACAGTGCGGATAACTCCTGTTTTGGGATCGTCAGCACCGTACACTAATAATCCTAATCTAGCCTGAATGATTGCCCCGGCACACATGGGACAGGGTTCGAGGGTGACGTAGAGGGTACAATCATTTAAGTGCCAATTGCCTAAAACTTGACTAGCGGCACGAATCGCCAGAATTTCGGCGTGAGCGGTGGGATCATGGTGTTTTTCCTTGCAATTAGCCCCTTGAGCGATTAAATGTCCCTGTTTATCCACGATAACCGCTCCCACAGGTACATCACCCCGGTTTCCCGCAGTTGCCGCTAAATTTAAAGCTAACTGCATCCATTGCCGATGTTTCTCATAGGCTTTTTCATCAATAGACTTTAGATAGTCCCACATTTAGCCAATAAATTATCTAATTTTTTTTGACCATCCAAAGCATACAAATCATCACAACCACCGATATGTTCATTATTAATAAAAATCTGTGGTACACTGCGTTTACCGTTGGCCCGTTGCGCCATGGCTTGACGAGCGCTTTCATCCCCATCAATCTTGTATTCGGTGTATTTTACCCCTTTCCAACCCAGCAACCATTTAGCACGAATACAGTAGGGACAAGTTGCCCACGTGTAAATTTCCACATTGGCCTTGATATTCTCGTTATAACGCCCAAAAAGCGAGTTAAATAGATTTAGCATCGTTCTTACTAAGTAGTTAGGTATTAAAAACTGTCAGATGCCCCCCTTATTAAGGGGGGATTAAGGGGGGATCGACACCCCCCTTATTAAGGGGGGATTAAGGGGGGATCCATCTTCAATTTAATTATAACCAGCTACTTACTCTCCTATTTATCTTTATTTTATGGATTCTGCTACCAAAAAAGCCCAATTACGCAAACAACTAATTGCCCAAAGACGAGCGCTTCCTAAGCATATTTGGCAAGAAAATAGTCAGCAACTTTGCAAAAATTTACAATCTTTACCCCTCTTTCAACACGCTAAAACCATTCTCGCTTACTTCAGTTATCGTCAAGAGCCGGATTTAAGTTCCTTATTTTGCCAACACCATCGCTGGGGTTTTCCCCGTTGTGACGGAGATAGCCTGACTTGGCACTGTTGGACTGCCGACGATCCCCTAGAATTAAATCGTTATGGCATCTACGAACCAACAGCGATCGCTCCTCTCATTTTACCTGCCGAAGTGGACTTACTATTAATTCCCGCTGTCGCTTGCGATCGCCAAGGTTATCGCTTAGGTTACGGGGGGGGGTATTTTGATCGTCTCTTACATTCCCCCGAATGGCAAGCTATCCCCTCGATCGGGATTGTCTTTGACTTTGCCTATCTCGATACCCTTCCCCTCGATACTTGGGACCAAAAATTACAGGCAATCTGTACCGAATCGAGAACCGAAATTTTTTAACAATTATTTCCTTTTGTGCGATCGGTTTAACTTATAACCGATCTTTGTGTCCTTTGTGTCTTTGTGGTTCGTTCTGGTCGTTCGCTGGCACTGTATCTTAGAATACATTTTACCCACCGACTACTCATATATTAAGTTTTATTGAATCCGATCGACCCTTAAGATAGCTTTGCTAGGATGAAATTCACATCAGGAGATGTTTAAAGTAATCACCAGAAAAAGTCAACAGGGAAGCAATGAAACACTTTCACGAACCATGGATTCAAGAATGGTGTCAAGAAAACGGCTGGACAGAGCTATTTCTCGAACGCTACAGTAATTATTGGGCATTCCCTCCCAATGCCGTGATGCCAGAACCAATTCCCACCAAAGTGTTACAAAACATTAAGCGCCAAAAAGGTCTATCCCCTGCCGAAAAACTTTGGTTAGGAGTGGCGATCGGATTGACTTTGACAGCTTTAATTCTCTGTATCACCCTCGCTTGTCCTATGCCTATAGTTCTCGCTTTCGCTTTTGATGCTGTCACCGCAGCGCGATTGGAAGTGGAATATTAAACCAGCAAAAATTGAGTAGCAGAAACCCAAAAAGGGGGAGATTTTTCCGAAAGTCTTCCCCTTTGCCGCTTTTTTCTGGACAGGTACAATCGATCTGTCTTGAATCAGTAATCGGTGATCAGTGGTCAGTAGGAGAATAGAATATTAAGTGAGCAGTATTCAATGGCAGTTTTCTGCTGTCTTTTCACTGATTACTGTTTACTGTTTACTGGACGGCTACGCCGTGCCTTTGGCAACACTGAAAAGTCCCCATGTCCGAATCTCGTCGCTTACAGTTTACCCCCGATCTGGAAATTTGCCGTATTTTGAACGGAATGTGGCAAGTTTCAGGCGCCCATGGTTCGATCGCACCCCAAAAAGCGATCTCTAGTATGTTCTCCTATCTAGATGCCGGTTTCACCACTTGGGATCTGGCCGATCATTACGGTCCAGCCGAAGATTTTATCGGTGAATTTCGTCGTCAATTAGTCGCCCAAAGGGGCATTGATGCTTTAAATAATCTGCAAGCTTTCACTAAATGGGTTCCCCGTCCGGGTAAAATGACTAAGGAAATAGTCGCAAAAAATATCGCTATTTCCCTGCGTCGCATGGATGTGGATAGTCTCGATTTATTGCAGTTTCACTGGTGGGATTATCGCGATAAAAATTATCTAGATGCCTTATATTTTTTAGGAGAATTACAACAGGAAGGCAAAATTAAACACCTGGCCTTGACTAATTTCGACACGGAACATTTAAAAATTATTCTCAGCACCGGGATTAAAATAGTCTCCAATCAAGTCCAGTTTTCTCTAATCGATCGCCGTCCCCTCGTCAAAATGGCGCAATTTTGCCAAGAACATAACATCTATCTACTCGCCTATGGTACTCTAGCAGGAGGCTTATTAGGGGCAAAATATCTCGGTCATCCTGAACCCAATCCCATGAGTCTCAATACCGCTAGTTTACGGAAATATAAAAACATGATCAATGCTTGGGGAAACTGGCAATTATTCCAAGAATTATTAACCGTTCTTAAAGCGATCGCTGATTCCTATCATGTCACCATTCCTAATGTGGCAGTGCGTTACGTTCTCGAACAAAAAGCCGTAGCCGGGGCAATTATCGGGGTGCGTTTGGGTGTTGCTGAACATATCCAAGAAAATGCCCGTATTTTCGATTTTCAATTATCCCCCCAAGACTATCAAAAAATTGATCATGTCTTGCAAAAATCCCAGGATTTATTGCAGTTAATCGGTGATTGCGGTGATGAGTACCGTCGTTAAGTAGGTAGGTGTTAAAAATTGTCAGCTTTCCCCCCTTATTAAGGGGGATCCCCCCGCCTATCGGCACCCCCCTTATCAAGGGGGGTAGGGGGGATCGGCACACCCCTTATTAAGGACTGATAACTGATGACTGATAACTGATGACTGATAACTGATAACTGATAACTGATAACTGAAAAGAGGCTAATGATGAGATTTGAACAACCAATCCCCGATGATCCCGCTAATCAATGGCGCTATCAATTAGATCAATTTGTGCAAGAAAATCAACGGGAATTAGCCGGTTTAATGTGGGGTTTACTCTCGGAATGGGGAGAAGATGCCCAAGAAACCCTGGGCATCGATCTTAAACCCCAGCCCCATTTTGTCTGTTGTTCTAGGGAGGCTCTAGAGAAATTAAATCGCAAGGTTAATTGTAAAATTCAAGAGATGCTTGGGATTATTTACCGCTATAATCCCAGGGAAGAAGTGGCTATAGTCGCTATCGGTGATGGTCAGGTAAAATTGATTTATTTTCAACCCGATCTTTCCCCTCCTGAATGTTTTGATCGCCTCGAAGTGGATCTCGATACTCTCATTCAACAGTTAGAGACCAAAATGCTGACGGAAATCCAATCTTTCCCAATTTGATGCCGATTGCCAGCGCAAAAAGTTGGCAGGTTGTCCCACCGATAAACCCGCTAATCCGATCGCTTTTCTGGGGGATTCTGTCCCTAAAAGAATCGCCGTTTCTAAATCACATATTCCCCAGTTAACTAAATTGGCTACTCCTTGTAATAAGGGTAAGGTTGTTCCCGCTAAAGTACCGTCAAAAAGTCTTGCTGTTCCCTGTTTAACTTCAATTTCTCTCTCGTCCCAAGGATAGACACCATCTTCTAAACCGATCGGCGCTAAAGCATCACTAACTAAGAAAATTCCTCGATGATAATTACTGGCTTTTAGTAATAATTCTATCATGGTTGGATGGATGTGTTGACCATCGGCAATTAACCCACAATACACCTCGCCATTGATAATTGCTTCCCCTAATAACCCCGGTTGACGATGGTGTAAAGGAGGCATGGCATTAAAGGCATGAGTAACCATTTTTGCCCCTTGGAAAAAGGCTTTTTTGGCTATTTCTTGACTCGCTTGCGAATGTCCTAAACTGACGGTAATTCCTCGATCGCTTAAGTATTTAATCACCGTACCGCTACTATCTAATTCTGGGGCTAGGGTAATAATTTTTACGATCGATAAGTAGTCCCCAAAGATTTTATCTACTGTTTCTATACTTGGGTTTAAAAGATATTGGGCTGGATGCGCCCCCCTTTTTTCATAGTTTAAAAATGGTCCCTCTAAATGTACTCCTAAAACCTGCGCGCTCGCTCGATTTTCCTGTTTCTGTTTCTCGATATATTTGGCAATTACTGAGAGGGATTTTTGAAATTTCTCCACAGACGTGGTTACTAAGGTGGGCAGATAACTATCAATTCCTTGATTCCCAAGATAATCGCTAATCTTATCTAACTTTTCTAGATCTGTTATTTCTAAGTCGGGAAATGCTAATCCTAATCCTCCGTTGATCTGTAAATCTACTCCTCCCAACGATAGCCAATCCCCTTCCATATCGATAATCTTTTCCCCTTTTTTTCTTCCCTCCATCTCCGTTATCCTCTCAATCTTTCCAGCAGTATTTATCTCTATTTGTTGTCGATCCTGATGGGCGGGAATTCTAGCGTTAATTAGGGTTATCATAGAAGCAGAAAACTAATTTTTTTTTATTATAATCTCAAAAAAAAACTTTTTTTTTGATCATGCTTGACAAGTGGGCATTTTTTTGAGATACTTTTTTATATAATGGGAATCTTTGCGTTTAAGTGTTTACACCTACATCCGATTATATAAAAACTCATCATAAAAAAATAATACCATAACCTGTCCGCTCCCTGCCCAGAGATTGCAAAAATACTTTACAAAACAATTACTGCCTTGCTGCCGCAGTTCTTAGGAGGGAGTGACTGTCAGAAGGAAAAGCTTGTCCTATAATAAAATTAAGACCTTATAAAAACTACTTTTTTAGCGATAAAAGAGTAGCAATCTCAGCAATTAGAGAGGGGTGTGTGTTTTTTAAAAAAATAGGGAAACAGACTCAAGAACCGCGTCGTATTATTATCGGAGATGTGCATGGCAGTTTTCAGACACTTTTGCGACTATTAAACCGAGTTGCTCCCGATAGTGAGGATGAGGTTTATTTTCTGGGAGATTTAATCGATCGAGGACAGCAGAGCTTGGAAGTGGTGGATTTTGTCATCAAAAATAACTACCAGTGTCTCCTAGGAAATCATGAATATATGCTCTTAAAAGCTCTGGCAGGAAAAGAAGTTTCTGAAAAATGGTTTAACGGCTGGATTGAGAGTGGCGGGGCGGCGACACTACTAAGTTATAATAACAATATACCCGCCGATCATATCAATTGGTTTCAATCCCTACCCGCTTATTTAGACCTAGGAGATATTTGGTTAGTTCACGCAGGAGTACACCCAGAATATCCCCTTGAACAGCAAACAAACGAGCAGTTTTGTTGGATTAGAAACGAATTTCATACCATGACCCAACCCTATTTCAAGGATAAACTAATTATCACAGGTCATACTTTAACCTTTACCTTTCCCGATGTCAAACCGGGACAACTAGCTTGCGGCAGCGGTTGGCTAGACATTGAAACTGGGGTTTATCATCCTCAAAGTGGTTGGTTAACTGCTTTAGATTGGACAAATCAATTAGTTTATCAAGTGCAGTCTCAAAATAAAAATTGTCGCACGATCCCTTTAGAAAAAGCCGTGGTTAATCTAGATATTGACAAGATTTCTCGCTACTCTTCCCAGCAAAGCTCATCTAAATTGCTGAATATTTAATGGTGATCGGAAAAGAGAAGCGATAAAATCGGAAGGATCGGTTAAAATAGTTGATAATCTGATTAATACCCTTTTCTAATGACCCTTGCACTCTTATACCAAGCCTTCATCGAAACAATTCAACATCCTGACCCTGAGATAAATCTAGCTCGGGCAGCCCTACAAATAGCCAATTTTGAATATCCGCGCCTCAATATTGATCACTATTTAAATAGAATAAATTTAATGGCTGAGGAGGTAAAAAAACGTTTACCCGATAGATTATATCCTTTAAAAATAGTCAAGATTATCAATCAATATTTGTTTGAAGATTTACAATTTACTGGTAATACACAAGAATACTATGACCCCCGCAATAGCTACTTAAATGACGTAATTGATCGCCGCATGGGTATTCCGCTCACTCTCTCGATTATCTACTTAGAGATTGCCAAACAGATCGATTTTCCCATGGTAGGAATTGGTATGCCGGGCCATTTTATTATCCGTCCCGATTTCGAGGAAGTGGAAATTTTTGTCGATCCCTTTCACGGTGGTGAAATCTTATTTAAACAGGACTGTCAAGAAAGATTAAGTCAGGTTTATCAACAGCCAGTTAAATTAGAAGAACATTTTCTCAATATTGCTACCAATCAGCAAATTTTGTTACGTTTGTTGACTAATTTAAAATATATTTACCTGAATCGTCAACAATGGTCTCAGACAATTCGGACAATAGAGCTGCTACTTTTGCTCATTCCTAATCATCCCTTAGAGCTGCGCGATCGAGGTTTAGTTTACTATCAAATTGGACAATTCAGCCAAGCGCAACAGGATTTAGGCTTCTATCTTGCTCTCCTACCCAACGCCCAAGATGCGGAATCAATTCGGCAATTATTGCAAAAAATTAACTCTTAAGTTGTCCGTCGTCAGGAGATTATTTTTATTTGTTCTCCCCACACCCCACACCCCACACCCCACACCCCACCAACAAACTTTTTGCCGCAAACCCTAACTAAAATGACTATTAGCCCTTCCGTAACCGCAAAAAAACTCAAAATCGGTCAACTGCGAAAAGTCCATCATATCGCTTTCAACGTCAAAGATATGGAGGCTTCTCGTCATTTTTATGGGGAAATATTAGGCTTAGAGGAATTAAAGGGGGAAAAAATTCCCAGTACCTTAAAAGAATTAGTTGCCCAGGGAAAAGTGGCCAATTTTATCACCCCCGATGGTACAGTAATTGACCTATTTGGGGAACCAGATTTAAACCCTCCCGACGACAATCCCGAAATCGCTTTTACCCGTGCCAACCATTTAGCCTTCGATATTGCCCCCGAATGCTTCGATTTTGCCCTAGAAGTGCTACAAAGTCAGGGAATTACTATTGCTAGTGGACCCGTGACCCGTCCGACTGGGAGGGGGGTTTACTTCTACGATCCCGATGGCTTTATCGTCGAAATTCGCTGTGAGCCCGCATTTTAACGACTCAGAGGACGAAAACTGGCACTAAAAACCAGAAAAGTTAGGATAATCGCTAATATAATCGCCGTTATCGCAATTAGAGGCAGATAAATATGTTTAACAGCGATCGCCAAGAAAGCCCAGATAAACACCCCGATAAAAGCCCGATCTTTTCGGTTTAAACCGACTAAAATTGCGATTATCGCCCCGATAACCAGAATTATTACCGTCCAGATCCGGTCAGTTAGACCCCATGGCTGCCAGTCGATCCAATCTAGCACCGAAGCGACGTTGACAATCGTGGCTACGGTAATCCAAGCGAAATAGATACTAATAGGAGCATTAACCAATAAACCCTGTTTACGATTGACAATAAAGCGATTAATTTCTAAGCGGAGATAAAGCCGGATGAGAGAAATTAAAATGCCTAGCATTGCCAGTAAAGACAGGGTAAAAAAACGGGATTGAAAGAGAATTACCCAAAGAATCTGACAAGCACTAGCGATGGCTAATTCGTAGCCTAACCGACGCAAACGCGGTTCAGTTTTATTGAAAGCCAAAGCTTGGTAAATTCCCAGACTAATTAAACCCAGATAGATTAATCCCCAGATAGCAAAAGCATAATTAGCGGGAATAATTAAGACATCTTGAAAAACTGTATTCGAGATAGCCCCGATATTTTCGCCGTTGAGAGGGAAAATATTAGCGAAAATATTGGTGATAAAAGCCCCTAGAATAGCAAATAAATTTAGTTCTTGTCGGAGACGATCTCGATCAAAATTCATAGGTCAATCAAAGATGGAAAACATCATTTCGCCCTGAGCGGCCAATTGCCCATCGACTCTTGCTTCCCCTTGCATTTTAGCAATTTTATTCATCTTGAAGGATAATAATTCCACCGTCATGATCAATTGATCCCCCGGCACCACAGGACGACGAAAACGGGTTTTATCAATGCCAGCGAAGGCAAAAAATTTCCCTTTCATCCCGGGTAATTGGGTCAAAATCACTCCCCCCACTTGGGCCATGGATTCAACAATTAACACCCCCGGCATCAAGGGACGATTGGGAATATGACCGGAAAAAAAAGGCTCGTTGATCGTGACATTTTTTAGGCCAACGGCCTTTTGACCGGGTACATAGTCAATAATACGATCAACTAGGGCAAAGGGATAACGATGGGGCAGTAGTTGGCGAATTTCCTCGACGGTAAAGGTAGTTTTTATGACTGGTTCCAACTCGGTTAAGGCTTCGGTAACGATGGTCATGCAAGTCAAAAATTACAAGTGAGATCAGACATTATCTCATAATCAGTTATCAGTTATCAGTTATCAGTTATCAGTTCACTGTTCACTGTTGACTGGAAATGGCTGACAGCCTTTTTAGTTGGGCATTTCAGTTAAACGAGCATTTTGATAATAATGGCTGAGAATGCGATCATAAGTCACCCCTTGGTCGGCGAGGGAAAAAGCGCCCCATTGACTTAAACCGATCCCATGACCGAAACCGCGACCATTAATGGCAAAAGTACCGTTATCAGCTGAAATCGTGAATAGGGTACTACGCAGCTCGAGTATTCGCCGTAATTGGGTATCAGAGATTAATTTAGAGCCTTGATCGCCTACTACACGCATTCTAATCACTCGTCCGTGGGGAGTGGTCCTTTCGGGAGATAGCGATCGCACGCGACCGACACCACCGATTAAACGGCCTAATTCACTGGCGCTAAAGTTTTTTGACCATTGAAATACCGGGGCGACTTGATCGTAATCGATGACACCGCGCAGGTAGGGTAAGGGGGAATTCCAAACATCCTCGACATTTTCCGTGTGGCCCCCAGAGGAGGAGTGAAACACCGCTAGAATCGGTTTGCCGTTGAAACTCATAATTTGTCCGGCGGTGGCATTAACTGCCTCGTGGGTGCTAGTAAACTCGCTTTCTAGACCCTTATAAACTTGGGTGCGGGTGGTAGTATCGAGATCGTAGATGCGATTGCCGGAAGTATTCATTTGGTAGAGAGCATAGGTGCGCGCCGCCACGGATTGGGCTTTTAAGGCCTCTTGCGGCCAGGAGGGAATCGCCTCCGCACCGACGACACTATAGAGATATTCCTCTAAATCGACTAAATTTAGGGCTGTCACCCCAGAACCTTGCCGAATGATCCTTGTTCGTCCTCGATACCAGCGATCGTTAATCCAGACGTAACCATCATTCTCCGGTTCGATGATCAATTGACTGGCCTGCCAATCGGCCAAACCCACCGCTTTTCCTCTGGGATTAGCATTGAGGGCATTCATGGCGGTCAATTCTCCTAAGACTCTGCCAGCCCCATCTTTCACCACAGCATCGGTGGAACTGCCCACGGAGACGGTGCTAACACCTTTACTGATGGCAATGCGTAATTCGACAGCAGCCTGGACTGGGGCGATAATCAAAGCCCAAAAAACTAGGACGAGCCAGCTATGGGCAGACAGGCGCTGCAGGTAACTACCCAGCAGCCTTGCTGTGTGTTTATTGGTCATGGGGATCGGACTCCTCACACAATCGATCGATAATCAATTTTACCCGGACTGGGATTTTTTTGCTACTCCGGTTCGGAAAAATTTTTCCCCTGTCACTTTTTCCCGATTATCGAAAATTTGGGTTAAAACCCCGTCCTTTTAGGACGGCTTTAGGCTACAATGGAAAAAGCGATAACCAAGCTAAAAACTGAACCTTGACAACAGATAGTAGGGGGTTTTGTTCAGAAAAGAATTCAAATTCGGCCTTGAACAAGTAAAACTTTCTAGGAAATAAGGTTGAACATTAGATTTTTTCGACTTGTTCAAAGTGGCCGGAGGGCATTCGGACACTCAAAACGGACGTGGAGAAAGAGTCAGACTTAAGCAATTAAGCGTTTTTCGGTGAAGCGTCAACCCCATTCAGCGACCACCCTAAAAAAGTGGCGTGGTGAGGAATCGCCGTCCGTTTTACGGCGGCGAGGATGTCAACTGAGAATTTTTCTGTCCTCTAGCCCCTGAATCGGCAAATTGCCTTATTTTATCCGATTAATCGGGATTTATTCTAGTTAGTCGATTATTCTAATTAGTCCAGCAAAATTAATTTTCTAGGTTCGAGTGGACAATCGCCAATTCTTGCCGCCAAACTAGCAGGGATTTCTCCCAAGCTAGTTCCCATTTTTGCGCTAAAAAAGGTCGAGTATTTTTGCCCAAATTATAGGCGATGACAATCTCTTCCCAGAGAGAGGCTAAGGAAAGTGGCGAAGAAAATAAAGCTCCGAATAATCCCCCTAAAAGTAGGACAATAGCTAGAGGGCGACGAGTTTGACTTAATTCAAAAGCTTTCAGTTGCAATTCTCCCATCGCATCGACACCAAAACCCGTTACTATATGCCAGATATCGTGAGTTTGCCGTAGGCGAAGCAGCAGATAATCTGTGTCGGAATTGACCTGAATAGACCGATAAAAATTAGGATCAAAATTGAAACTAATTAGGTGAGTAGCATAATGATAACCCTGGGAATCCTCTGGGAGTTTCAGCAGGGTTTCTAAACAGGGACTAGCGGCCAGATATCTTTGGGCAATTATTTGAGCGGTAGCTCGATCGCTTTTTTTATAATTTTATATTTTATAACCCCCTATTATTCGAGTTCTTGAGGTTCAATAACCAACTTAATTCCCTGAATAATTAATTTGATTTTTTCCTGAGAAAGTCTTCCGATAGACTCCGTTAAAAGACGCTTATCAAGCGTGAAAACCTGTGAAACATTAACAACACTGGATTCAGGTAAATTCCCTTCACCCTCATTCAATAAAACATTACCAATAGCTTTTGCTCGTCTCAAATTGGTTGTTAATAGACACACAATAACCGTCCCAATTTGTGACTGATTCAGAGCATCATTTTGCACCACAACACAAGGACGAAGATAAGCAGGTTCAGAACCTTTTGGTTCTCCTAAATCAATCCAATAAATCTCTCCTTGAAAAATCGTCATATTTACTCGGATAATTGGCGTTGATGATGCCGTATTCCCTCTAACATTAAAGTTTCTGATTCGTCCAATCCATCACTATAAGCTTCATTCCAACTATCTATTAATCGTTGTTTAGTTGTTTGTTGATTATTCAATCCTAATTGTTGATGTAACTGCTCCAATAACCATTTTTTATCTTCAAGAGAACAGTCTCGTAACTTTTGTTCCAGTTCAATTATCAGAGAAGATAACATAAAATTGATTCCATTTAACATTGAGCTATATCATAATTCTAACAACAAAAAAGCACCCCCTCGCGGGAGTGCCTTTTCGTTCAGACTAGGAATTAACCATTGATAGCAGGAGCAGTCAGAGCTACAGGAGCCTGTTCACCACTAGCCAAGTCTAAGGGGAAGTTGTGAGCATTGCGCTCGTGCATTACTTCCATACCGATACCAGCGCGGTTTAACACATCGGCCCATGTACCGATTACACGACCTTGAGAATCGAGAATCGACTGGTTGAAGTTGAAACCGTTGAGGTTAAACGCCATGGTGCTAACACCCATTGCCGTAAACCAGATACCGATTACCGGCCATGC
>NZ_SFBZ01000041.1:0-4637 GCF_007095495.1 Microcystis sp. M_QC_C_20170808_M9Col
TGCGCGCGACTTTTTACCCGGCCAAGCTTTTCTGGTCGGAACCCCCTAAGCCGAGTTTTCAAGGTGCTGCGCCGTCCACTTGGTTTTCGAGACTGGCCTTTTAATTCTAACGTAAAGCCGCCGTTCTACGGCGGGGTTTCAGACCCAAAATTTCCGATGAACCAGCCTCAAGAGCGAGAACCTTTTGCCAGTTTAGTTTTATATCATCTCTTTAAATGGTCGATCGTTAGCCCAACCCTACACGGCTATTTTCGCGGTCGCGTTTACGGAGTGGAAAATGTCCCCCGGCGTCATCCTCTGATTATCGTCTGCAATCACGCCAGTTACTTCGATCCACCCCTATTATCCTGTGCCGTGCGTCGTCCCGTAGCTTATATGGCTAAAGAAGAATTATTTACCATCCCGATTTTAAAACAGGCGATCGCTCTTTATGGGGCCTATCCCGTCAAACGCGGCAGTGGTGATCGGGGGGCAATTCGGGCGGCGATGGGAGCATTAGCGGCGGGCTGGGCAGTGGGATTGTTTCTGGAGGGAACGCGCACCGAGGACGGATTGATCCATCAACCAAAACTAGGCGCGGCGATGATTGCCGCTAAAGCGGGAGTTCCCCTGTTACCCGTCAGTTTGTGGGGGACAGAAAAGATTTTTCCAAAAGGTTCTTCTTTTCCCCATAGTATCCCCTTAACTATTCGCATCGGGGAAGTGCTGCCGCCACCGATTTCTAACAAAAGAGAAGCTTTACAGGCAGTTACCGAGCGCTGTGCCGAAATTATTAACGGATTACACGCCCTCGGACGCTAACTAGGGTCTGCGGCAAAAAGTTTTTCGTGGGGGCAGG
The DNA here is from genome assembly GCF_007095495.1 of Microcystis sp. M_QC_C_20170808_M9Col. Classification (NCBI taxonomy): domain Bacteria; kingdom Bacillati; phylum Cyanobacteriota; class Cyanophyceae; order Chroococcales; family Microcystaceae; genus Microcystis; species Microcystis sp. M_QC_C_20170808_M9Col. Next base: position 839 of record NZ_SFBZ01000041.1, read on the forward strand.
GTGTGGGGTGTGGGGTGTGGGGTGTAGGGTGTGGGGTGTGGGGAAAAGGAAGAATAAATAAAAATAATCTCCTGACTCCTGCCTCCTGACTCGGAGTCTCCTGCCGGAAATGGTTTTTGTTGTGGGCGGGTTGGTGTGGGTGGTGTGGGGGGTGGGGGGAGTGTGTTCTGGGGTGTGGGGTGTGGGGTGTGGGGTGTGGGGAGAATAAATAAAATAATCTCCTATCTCCTGCCGACCGCCGACCGCCCCCTGCCGACCGCCTGATCTCAACAAGCAATTTAAATTACGAACAGCTTATCCAACAAGGTTTTTAGATTTATTCAGCAGACCCTAAATACGCGGGCAGCTTCTTAGATTTCTTTCCCCTACACTTTCAAGTCGGGAATCTAGGCTAAAATTGGCATAACTCGACCATCGCCTCGACCATGTTCTTTTTTGTCCTCGGCTTCAATCTAGGCTTAACTTTATTTAATTGCTTTCTAGTCTGGAAATTGTGGCAATTGCGGCGGATTTTAGGGCGAGTGACCAAAATTTTAAACCGGGTGGAACGACGTTTACACCACATTTTTTACCCCGCCCCCGAATATATTATCATCGCTGGGGCGAAAACCCATTATCTCAGACAAAACTATCAACGTCTCTGCGGACAGATACAGATACTGCAATCCCTATTCTTGACCTTCTCCCTGATTATCCGTTACTGGCAGCGTCAATCCCGTCAACGCCGTCGCCTCTGGTCGCTACAATTGAGCAAAATCTCTAGCAATCAAGCAGCTGACAGCGATCGCCAGCCAAAGTAATACACAAGTACGAGTTAAATTCAAAGCCTGTTCGACGGTTTTGACGGTAATCGGGTTGAGGTTATCGCCCAATAAAGGTTTTTCCACAATCTGGCCCCGATATTGATTTTTACCCCCCAATTGCACCCCCAAAATCGCCCCATAGACGCATTCACTCCAACCAGAATTAGGACTAGGATCCCGACGGGCATCGCGCCAACAAATGCTTAAAACCCGCCCCGGCCGGCCCGAAATTAGGGCGAGAGTTAATACCGTCAAACGACAGGGTAGCCATGTCAAAACATCCTCGCTTTTGGCACTAAACCAACCCATATGGGTGTAGGGTGGCCGACGATAGCCAATCATCGAATCGAGGGTACTAGCGGCTTTATAAGCGCAAGCGAGGGGTACTGGTCCCACCCCCAGAAAAGCACCGAGAAGGGCATAAAAAAGCGGCGCGGTAACTCCATCCACACCATTTTCACTGACGGTTTCTAATAGGGCGCGGAGGATTTCTTCCCGGCCGAGATTATCTGTGTCGCGACCAACGTATAAACTTAGTTGGCAACGAGCTAAGGTGATATTTTCCGCTTGTAAAGGTGCGATGACTGTTTCGGCAGCCCTGCGTAAACTTCTACCGGCTAAACAACTGGCCAAGAGAATCATTTGTACTAGGTAACTCAGCAGCAAATTGACCTGACCTAACCATTGGATTCCTAGCCAAGTTAAGACCCCGGCCAAGATAATTAAACCTAGTCCCAGAATTATGCCCGCTAAACGTTGGCAAATTTTTTCCCTTGTCCAATTAAGGATAACTTTTGTGGCAACGGCAATAATCGCCCCCATCACCTGCACTGGATGAATCCATCCCCAAGGATCGCCGATCAGATAATCTAAAACTGCCCCTAATACTAAAATGATCGCCGTTGCCGCTTCCTTCACAATTACTCCCTTTTCCCATCGATATCCCGAATTTTCTCAATATTGTCTTCCCAGTTAGCCCCATCAAAGAACTGGATCTGAAAATCCCCTAAGACATTACCCTCCAAACAGCGCAGGTTTATATCTATAGCGTCAGGATGGGAGCGGGGACGATAGAAAGGATGAATACCACAAACACGACAAAAATAATGTTGGGCTGTGTGGGTATTAAATGTATAGGTACTTAAGAAATCTTCACCGCTTAGGAGGGTAAATTGTGCTGAAGGAACAATCAGATGCAGAAAGCCTTTTTTCTGACAAATCGAACAATTACAGTCTAGAGCTTGATCCTGCTCGATCGCCACTTGAAAACGGATCGCTCCACAGTGACAACCCCCCCCATAAATCTTTGCTTGTGTTGTTGCTGTCATAACTTCTAAACTACTAAACAATAAAGCTGGTTTCCTCTCCCCTAGCGGCGATCCAGCTACGGGCATCGTAGTATAAATCGGCTAAAGTAATCTTCCCTAGGGCCTCTTTTAATTTCTCGTGTAGGTGTTTCCAGATAGTAAATGTCACCCAATCTTCTGCCTGTTCGTCCCTGGGATGATAGCCTGATAATGGCTCGATCGTCTCTCCCACTGCCTCCAGAATTTGCCCCAACGAGATCCGATTTGCCGGCCTGGCCAATTGATAACCCCCTTGCGCTCCCCGAAAGGAGCGAACTAACCCCGCTCGTCGCATTTCTATCAGCAATTTCTCTAGATAAGCGGCCGGGATATCTTGACGCAGGGCGATCGATTTTACCGATACGGGAGTTCCCCTCGGTTGTAAACTAAGATCCAGCAAGGCTTTAACACTATAGTGACCCCTAGTTGTTAGCTTCATTATCCCTCATTTTTACCTCTTGATCTCTATCCTACCCCCTGCCCTCATTGATGACAGAAAGGTTAACCTCCCTTCCCTCAGCATCTCGATCAACATTGGTAAATTCTGTTAAGATTTCGATCGAGAGATAGCCTGTAATCAATTACAATCAATTTCCTCAAGCAAGTGATAATTTTTAGTTTATACCGTGTAAGATGAGTGTAGAGAGCAATCGTAACCCGATTGTTTCTGGTCAGGGGAAGCAATTCTCCTCGACTGGCCTTGATGACCCTAACCTTTACTTATCTGCCGCGAACTTAAATGAACAAAACTACCAATCCAGAACCCCTGACTGGCCTCGAACTAATTGAGAAAGTTAAACAGCTAGGCAACCTCAGCAAAGAGGAAAAAGCCCGGGAATGCGGCTACTATACCATGACAAAAAATGGTATTGAACGCGTTAATATGATGAAATTTCTCAATGCTTTAATCGATGCCGAGGGAATTGACTTAGATAGCAGTGCCAATGGCCACGGACGAGGTGGGCGCTCGGCCAGCTACCGGATCAGTGTCCAATCCAATAATAATCTCCTAATCGGTTCGGCCTACACCAAAAAAATGGGACTCAAACCGGGAGATGAATTTGAAATTACTTTGGGGAGAAAACATATTCATCTCAAGCAAGTTGGTGCCAGCGACGACGACGAATAGCAATAATTAAGGAGAGAGCCGTTTAACTCTCTCCTTGCCATTAGTTGACATCCTCACCGCCGTAAACGGACGGTGATTCCTCACCACGCCACCTTTTTAAGATGGTCGCGTCAATGGGGTTAAACCCAAATTTTCGATAAGCTCTTGTCCATTGAAACTGGGTATTTTATCCTCAATCAGTCTTTAAGCATCTAGATCAAAGACTCCGTTCGATATGTCCGGTTAATTTTGTCCTATTAACCGCGTTTGACATACTCCCACCGTCAAGCTACGCTGTGACGGGGGATTCTTTCCACATCGCTGTTAGAAATTCCTTGTTCAACGAGACAGCTTAGATTCTCAATGTCTCCATTAAGAATCCAGAGGCCGGACTCTCCCCCCCCCTGCCCCTAGGGCTGTTTCATTTATAGCAATTCTTGGAGCTATGAGGTACAATGGAAAGCAAATAGACAAATAATAGAACTTACCAGCTTCCTATGAGACCCTATTCCGTAGATTTTCGCCAAAAAATTATCGATGTC
>NZ_SFBZ01000042.1:0-12293 GCF_007095495.1 Microcystis sp. M_QC_C_20170808_M9Col
GCTTTTCGGACAGCGATGTCTTTCCGTTTCTTTGAGTGGCTGACCGAGAATCGGGATGTGTTTGCCGCTGACAAAGCCAGTTTAGGCTTTGTTTGGGCTTGAAATTTGTTTAAGTCCCAATAGGCTCGACGGACAACTACACGCCCTAGCTCATTGGCGCGTTCCAATAGTGCTTCCCCTCCATCTGCTTTTAGCCAACCTGATAGATTTTCAACATCCAGAAAGATTGCGACTTTTTCTGCCATTTAGGATTCTGCTGAATTGTTGCTGAGTGAATTTTTCCCGCAGTATACCCCAATTTGCTCATTGTCCGATACACATCGTCAGCCTATCAACAACTTCCTGAAACACTTAACGCTCATAGAACGGTCTTCAACTACGTCACCACAGATAATTTGAAGCAGCCTAACCATTGATTATACAGAAAATTTCCGAATAACAATCCTCAGAGTAACGATATGTAAAAACTCTCGGCATATCACCCCATTTTAGCGCCATCGCCAGAACTTTTCCGCGTATCATAACCAAAAGGGTATTAGCCAGATTAAACAAACTCTTTTAAGTAGATTCCTAACAACAAGCTGTAATAAAATAGACTTTTCGGGAAGTCTAGCACTACTTGCTTCAATCCACCCCACAATTACCTAATTTTCGGGGAAAAAGTGCCTAAAATTTCCCCCCGATCGCTCTTATGGTCGGCACTTTTTGAGGGCAAAAAAATCTAAAAATCTTACCCAACAATGTTTTTAGATTTATTCAGCCAACCCTAAGTTAAATTTTGAGTTGATCGATTAAATCGCGCATAATTTTGGCCGAATTATGTAACTGTTCCGTTTCTCTGGGACTGAGAGCAAGATTCAGAGTTTTAATCACTCCTTTCTCGTTAACCACCGAGGGAATACTTAAACACACATCTTTGAGACCGTATTGACCATCGAGGAGAGTGCTAATAGTCAGAATTCTTTCTTGGGAACGTAAAATTGCTTTAACGATATCCGTGGTAGCTAAACCGATCGCATAGCTAGTATAACCCTTGCGTTTGATAATTTCATAGGCGGCGTTTTTAACCTGAAGAAAAATTTCTGTTAAGCTTTCTTGGTCGGCTGCGCTTAAATCCTGCCAATCTCCTTCTAGTAACCTTGCTCCTCCGATATTGGCCGAACTCCAGACAGCAAGCTCACTATCCCCGTGTTCACCGATAATATAAGCGTGGACGTTACGCGCATCTACATGGAGTTGGGTGGATAAAAGAGAGCGTAAACGGCCAGAATCTAGCACCGTACCCGAACCAATCACCCTAGAGGGCGGAAAATTGGTGATTTTCAGGGTAACATAGGTCATGATATCGACAGGATTACTCACCACCAAAATCAAAGCACTGGGGCAGTAAACAGCCACATCCTCCAGAATACGGCGAAAAATCGCCACATTTCGCTCAAGGAGATGTAATCTGGTTTCTCCCTCTTTTTGGGCGGCCCCAGCAGTAATAATCACCACATCGGCATTTTGTCCCACATCGGCCACGGTTCCCATTTTCAAGTCTGTGGGTTCAATAAAAGGCATTCCGTGCCTTAAATCCATCACTTCCCCTTCGACTTTATCCGTGGCGATATCTTGCAGAATTAATTCATCAAAACAGTCTTGAATTAACATCGAGTAAGCGCAGGCCATCCCCACCTGACCAACACCGATAATTACCCCCTTGCGAGGACGCAGAGGAGCGGGTTTTTCAGCGTAGGGATTGGGAGTAAATATTTTATCTAGCATAGATTTTTGCAGTTACTGGCTCGGTAAGCTCATTTTAAAGGGAAATGGTTAATATCAGGTAAAAGGAGACTATCAAGAGATTTTGAGGCCATTATCGGCAATTTTTTTTTGGTAATTGGTCGGACAAATTTCTTGTCTTTATTCCCTGACCCCTAGTTTAAGAGAATTGAGGGCCGCTGACAGCTTCAGGCTATATCCTAAAATTAGGGATAAAGTGACAGTAGGAGGCGAACCGATGATCTATCACATCACTACAGAAAGAGGTTGGCAAATAGCTCGTGAAATGGGGGAATATCGGGCGTATTCCCTAAAAAATGAGGGATTTATCCATTGCTCCACCTTAGAACAAATTCCGAAAGTTGTGGCCGCTTTTTATCAAAATCAGCCAGATTTGCTGGTTTTAGCCATTTCTCCTGAACAATTGCAGTCCCCGGTGAAATGGGAGCAGCCCCAACATCCTAACCCAGAAAATGCCACTTTAGAGCTAGAAAAAGAGACCTTTCCCCATATTTACGGTGCTATCAACCTAGAATCGGTAGTTTTTGTCAAACCCCTAGAGGAGTTGCTCAATTCCTAAGTAGGGATGCACAATTATTTGTAGGATGGGTTAGCGGTAGCGTAACATGAGCGGGCGTTGGGTTTCATGCTTCAACCCAACCTACGTTCATCTAGAAAAAGAGACCTTTCCCCATATTTACGGTGCTATCAACCTAGAATCGGTGGTTTTTGTCAAACCCTTACAGGATTTGCTCAATTCCTAGAACTAAATCATCTAACTCTTGGTAATCGGGGAGAGTAGTATCAATGCTCAACCCGCGCCGAATCACGAGACGATCCCACTGTGGTCGCGATAATAGCTCGCTAAAGTAGCGAGCCTTGAAAATTAACAAATTTGCCTCTAGGCCCGTCTTAATGCGCCCTAAATGGGGCAATCCGAGCAGATTTGCTGGGGTGAGGGTGACACTATTTACCCAGTCAGCGTAGGGTGTGTCGAGATGGGCAATCCGCACCGCTTGGGTAAAGACTTCTAAACCATCGTGATCCCCAAAACCATAAAAGGGATCGCGACAGTTATCGCTGGCAAAAGCAACCGGAATTCCCGCTTTTTTCATCTCTTTTACCTTAGTTGTCCCGCGCCAAAAAGGGGTTTTTTCCTCTTGACGATCCTGTAGGTAGAGATTGCACATCGGCAAGCTAACGATAGCAATGCCCGCATTTTTGACTAAATTTAGGGTTTCTTGGATTATTTCAGGGGATTGTACCGCTAAACTGCAACAGTGACCACAGATGATTTGTCCGTCAAATTGCTCTTTGATAGCAGTACGCGCGATCGCTGCTAAACAGGTAGAATCGGAATCGCCGTTTTCATCCAGATGAAAATCGAGATTTAAACCCCTTTCTTGGGCTAATTTGAAGGTAATATCAATTTGTGCCTGTAAATCTGGATTTGTGTAGGCTACTCCCCCTAATATGCCCCCAAATTCGGCTATTTTATCGGCTAAGGCCGCTCCTTCGGAGGTTTGATAGTAGTCAAGGGAAACTAGAGAAACCGCTTGCAGGGTGATTTTACCGGCCCATTGTCGTTGCAATTCTGCCAAAGCAGTTAAGCTAATCTGTGCCTGTTGACCAAAAGAGTCGATATGAGTCCGAATAGCGGCGGTTCCATGGGCATAACTGCATTTAACGCCGAATTCCATGCGACGATACACATCCTCTAAGCGCCACTCCCGTCGAGAATCCTCTAGGGCCATTTTTAAGGCGCCGTCAAAAGTGCCATCATGGTTAGGACAACGCTGCCAACTATGACCTTTATCGAGATGGGTGTGCATATCGATAAAACAAGGAAAAATAATCTTTTTTTTGAGGTCGATGACGGGAATATTATCTTCGGGGGGGATTGTTGAGGTGATGCGATTAATGTTACCGTCATTAATTTCCAGATTAACTAAGGTTAATCCCTCGGCGGTTTGGGGAGAAAAACCCTCATTTTCTAGGAGGGAAACGGGAATATGGGCATTTTTGAGCCAGTAGCGCTCGCTTAAGGGAATCATAAGACCTCTGGTAAAAATCAAAAATTGTTGTTAGGGTTAGGAGTCGGTCGTCGGTGCATCTCACATTTGCAGGAATACCGACAATCAGCAATTATCAGTAACTCTTATAGCGGTTCTCACACCTGTGTGGCACAGTTAAACCTTTGCTAATTAAGCTTTTCAACATCGATAATGTACCTCTTGCGAACAGGAAACGCTATAGATAATTACAAATGTATCAGCAGCTGCGTGTAAGCATCCCACCGAAAAACTAATGCGCTCCGGGGTTTGGGGGCGGCGCCACGCTCCCAACGGGGGGTTTGGGGGGTAGAACCCCCCAAAAGCTTGGATTGAGTGATAAAATCGGAAGTAATGCCCGATCTTAGCCGAGAGTTTCCCCGTAAAAATCCCAATTGGTAGATTTACAAAAATGAGATGCACCCTCGGTCGTCGGTCGTCAGAAGAATTAAGAATGAATAATAATCAATTATGCGGTATTAAGTAAGTAGTGTTAAATGGCATTAACAGTGCTATCTTTTCCCTGATTACTGATTACTGATTACTGATTACTGATTACTGATTACTGATTACTGATAAACCGGTAGTCGCGCCTTTAATTCCCAGCCATAAATTGCTAAAAATTCCTTTAATTTATCGGGGTGTAAATGGAGGTAATCGGGATTAACTTCATCGATAAGGCCAATACCGCCTAAATCCCGCGCTCCTGCCGCTAAACAATCCAAGAGAAAAAGAGGATCGGGTACTAAATTCGGGGGAATTTGAATGACAATATCTGGGGGCAAAATTTCCCTAGCTTGTCTAACCAGATCGGGTAATTTTTGCAGATCAAAAGGATTATTTTGCCACTGTTCTCTTTTGCCCGGATTGTAGGGTTGTAGGATCACTTCTTGAATATGTCCCCAACGTTGATGAATAGTGGCAATAGTTTCTAAGGTTACTAAGCGATCGCATTCTGTTTCACCAATTCCTAATAATAAACCCGTGGTAAAAGGAATTCCTAATTCTCCCGCCCATTGTAACTGTTCTAAGCGCAGGGATGGCACTTTACTGGGGGCATGACGATGGACAGTATTTAATAAAGTCACCGTCATTTGTTCTAACATTATGCCCATAGATAGATTGACATTTTTCAGTTTTTCCATCTCGGCAAAAGTTAAAATCCCCGCATTGGTATGGGGATAAAAACCCATATTTAAAGCCAATTCTCCCAAATTATAAATATGCCGAAACCATAACTCTCGATTGGGTGCTAAAGGATGAACTTCCCCGCTAAGAATTAAAATTTCCGTAATTTCCGAACCCTGCAAAGCAGTTAAAATCTCTTTGGCCTTGTCTAGACTTAACCAGCCATCAGTGCCTAAATCCCTGCGAAAATTACAATAACTGCAACGATTGAAACACTCGTAGGTAGGTACAAGGGTATGAGAGGGACTATAGGTGACAATTCTTGACATTTTTTTCGGAATTGGAGTTCATTACGAGCATTCAAGGGCGATAAAATTTGCTATCGTGGGGAGAATTGCTGTTTTATTCACTTAAAAACACCCTCCCTTTTCGCTTCCTCCTATGATTTTCGATCCTGCCAGTCTTCCCTCCCATCGTCAAACGATTCGTCCGATTAGCGCCACGGCCTTGCACGGAATTGTATTTCAAGATGACAAATTAATCGCTATCGACGCAAAAAACGGCTATTTATACCAAATTGCCCTCGATACTGGTCATACAAGCGTACTTAATTCCCATCGCTGGCAAGAATTCGTCGGGACGACGGGATTGGCAATCGATGATCAAAATCACCTCTGGTTTACTACCCGCGAAAATCTCTACTGCTGCACTCTCGAAGATTTTACCCCGAAATTTTTTACCCGTCTTCCCTACACCGCTAACGGAGTCGCCGTAACTGGTAACACAATTTATGTCACTTGTCAACGTTCTGGACAAATCTTTATATTTGATCGCCAATCGGGACAGGAAATTACTCGTTTGTACGCGCCTGGTATCGGCATCGAAAATATCACCATTCGCGGGGAAGAACTTTGGTTAACGGATACCCTAGAACAAACGGTTTACTGTCTTGATCGCGCCACGGGAGAACAGCTTTTTAGCATGATAACTCCTTTTGAATCACCGACGGGATTAGCATTTTATCGCGATGCGAACAGTGGCAAGGATATCTTATATGTGGCCTATGCTTTCCAAGAACCCTTTATCCGCGATAATCCCAATTCCGAACAGGTTTACGAACTTAGTTATCGTCCGCGTACTTTTGTCCATCCTCTATATTTTCACTACGATCCCGCTAAAAAATACGCCCTTTCTAATGGTTATCTGATTGAATTATCCTACGTCGAGGAATTGGAACCTCTATATAATATCGAACTAAAAGATGTGGAATGGCGCATCGCTTTACCCTTAGAAACACCGCGGCAAAAAATTCGCAGCGTCGAAGCGGTGGGATTGCCTTTTATTGAAGAAATTCAGGACGGGCAGCGGGTGGCAGTATTTAAGTTCGAGCAAATAACCGGCAAACAACGCCATATTTTTGGGTGGAAAGTGGTCTTAGAAGTATGGGGTATTAAATACCAAATTACTCCCAAAGATTGCGAAGATTTACCCGCCTTACCCGCCGATTTTCCCGATCGCTATTTGATCGATAATGATGATCTGGCCATGAATACAGAAATTATCCTCAATGCTGCCCAAGAAGCGATCGGTCGGGAAACCAATCTACTCAGAAAAGTTTATAGTATTCGTAACTACGTCTATGATCAGCTTTCCTACGGCATCAAACCCAACATCGACACCCCCGATATTGCCCTGCGGCGCGGAGTGGGTTCCTGTGGCGAATATGTGGGTTTATTATTGGCTTTGTGTCGTCTCAATGGTATTGCCTGTCGCACGGTAGGACGCTATAAATGCCCACCCCATCCCCTCGAACGTAATTTACCCCTCGAACCAGATTACAATCACGTCTGGATGGAATTTTATCTCCCCTCTATCGGTTGGGTTCCCATGGAGTCCAATCCCGATGATATCTTTGAAGGCGGTCCCTATCCCAATCGTTTCTTTATGGGTTTAGCTTGGTATCACACGGAAATTGCCAAAGATATCCCCTTTGAACGAATGCTCAGTGAAGGACAACCGGTGTTAAAAACCCAAGTTCCCATCGGCGATTTAGCGATTAATCACGTTCAATTCGTCATTCTTGAGGAATTAGCCCCAAAAGACTAGAATTCTGAGCCATCATCTAGGATGCCCATTTCTCTATCTCTTTCTTCTTTGAGTTCTTTGACCATTTGCAAACCCGCGCCCACACAGAAGCCCAAGGCTGCCCCGGCACCGGCAAAATAACGTCCATAGATGATTTGATAGTTATAGGGATTTTTATAGTTGACTTGGCTGGGATTGCGTTCAATGCGGCTAATGCCATAACCGATACCTGCCCCGACTAAAGCGGTAACAAGGCCTGAAAATAGAACTAGACGAAAGTTCATGATCTTATCTCCCGATAGACTCTGACTTTAGATTATCGCTGAAAATTAGTTAATGGCAAGCTATCGCAATAATTTGTTAAGTAGTCGTGTCAAATCAATTTCCCTTGAGATGTGTAATTAATTTTCCTTAGTTACTTATTAAGTAAATAAACTGGCATCAACCCGAAAATATGCTCCCAAAGACCTAGCTTCTGACTGATTGATGCTGCGTTGTCCATTAATTATTTGCTCCACCGCATCAGGGGAACCCAAAATAGTAATTAGCTCTGCATATTCTATATCATTAGCTTCTATAAGATGTTGTAAAGTCGCTAAAGGATTTATGTCAGGAATTGGATAATTATCCGCCTCGAACCTTTCGATCAAACTAATCAATAACTCCAGTAAAGCCTCCTCCTCTAAACTAAGTTCCGAGCGATGTTCCAACTCTTGAGCAATTGCGATCGCTCGCTCGTTTTCCGCCTCTGTGGTGATTGCTTTTGGTTGATAGTGAGCGAGTAATTCTCCATAGGTTTTAGAATTAAAAGTAAGCATCATTTTTCCAATTTCCTTTATCGTACTCGGCGTGGGTAAGAATATATTTAATATAGATAGTCTGTCGGCTATAAACTAGATCTACAATTAGACGATAGTGATTTCCTTTAATGTTAAAAACAGTGAAATTACCAACAGATTCAGCACTTTTATAAGTGGCTTGCACATCGATTAGATTTTGCCATGCTGCTTTACTAGCGACTCTATACCAATCATAGAGAGACTCGCAGGAATTAGCGTTGGTCATACAGAAATCGCGAAGTATTCGACGGCTAATTACCCGCATAATACAAATATACCTCTGGCAGTTTCTGTCAATAGCAATTATATCTCAATACCTAGGCTAACTCAAGCCGGCGGGCTGATTTGCTCACACTTTACATCCCGTAAAATGGTAGCACTTGGGGCTAGTGGGGAGGTTTTCCCGCTTACCAGCTAAATTGAGAATATCAGGGGCATTGATGCCTAAAGGGAGAGAAAATGTATTAGGCTAAAAACTAAACTATTTTGGCAAGATTTCTTTGAAGACCTCCTCAGCCTACTTATTGGTTTTCCACGGTAGTCGCGATCCGCGTCCAGCCATGGCGGTGACACGATTAGCAGCCTTAGTTCAAGAAAAAATCAGTCAACCCGCCGAAAGATTGGCGAGTAAATCGGAGTTTAGCCCGTCTCTAGCGGTTCTAGAAGCAGATAATCGGGTATTAGTAGGGACTGCCGCCCTAGAATTAGCGATAACACCTCTCCATCAACAAATAGAAGCTTTTGCCCAACAAGCACAAAGCCAAGGATGTAACCGGTTGCAGATTATCCCCCTGTTTCTCCTGTCGGGGGTTCACGTTAAAGAAGATATTCCCGCGGCCGTGGCCAAAGTGCGATCGCCGATTAAGCTAGAGTTAAAGCCCCATTTAGGCAGTTATCAGGGCATAAAATCGCTGTTATCCCGACAATTTGCCGATTTAAGCCCCCAAGATCGCATTTTACTGTCCCACGGTAGTCGTCGCCCCGGGGGTAATCGGGAAGTGGAAAATCTAGCGGCGTTTTCTGGGGCAATTACAGCTTATTGGTCGATAGAACCGAGTTTATCCCAACAAATCGAGAGTTTAATCGCTCAAGGTAGCCAAAAAATCGCTATACTGCCCTATTTCCTCTTTACTGGTGGAATTACCGCTGCGATCGAAGCCCAAGTTTTTGAACTATCACAAAAGCATCCAAATGTCAATATATTTTTAGGTAAATCTTTGGGAGCGACGGGGGAATTAGCCGAGATTATTGTTGAGGAAGGATGTGGATGAAGCGGGCAGCGATCGCTTTGGGCGGTAATTTAGGGGATTCAGCGACAATTTTAGGGCAAGCTTTAGGGGAATTAGAGCGAGTCAAAGGAATTAAACTAGAAGCTCATTCCCAATGGTATCAAACCGCGGCCGTCGGCCCTCCTCAGCCCGATTATCTCAACGGTTGCGCCATTGTGCAAGTGGATTTATCGCCCTTAGATTTACTGCATAAATTATTAGAAATCGAGCAGTTATTCGGGAGAGTCCGACGGGAAAGATGGGGACCGCGTACCCTCGATTTAGACTTAATATTTTATGAGGACCTGATCTTAGAAACGCCCGAATTACAGATACCCCATCCCCGCTGCCGAGAACGGGCCTTTGTGCTGCTTCCCCTAGCAGAAATTGCCCCCGATTGGCGAGATCCCGTAACCGGAAAAACTATCCTTCAGCTATTGGGCCGATTGGGATTGGCGGAGTAGGATGTTAGGTGTTGGGGTTTTAGGGTTTTAGGGTTTTAGGGTTTTAGGGTTTTAGGGTTTTAGTTGAAATTCCCCCATCTCTCCTGCTCCCCACTTCCCCACTTCCCCACTTCCCCACCTCCCCACCACCCCAAATAACCGCGTCTCAGTTACCGCCCCGAAACTCTACAATAAAGGCAGCAGCATCAATAAACAGTTAAAAAATCAACCGTGACCAAGACCCCATCCCTCGAGGAAACTCATTACAATCAGGCTAAAGCTAGTTTACAACAGGCTTTAACTTGGTATGCCAGTTTTCGCCGCCATTGGAATTATCCCCCCGATCCCCAACTTCAGGCCGCCGTTAAACAGGATTTGCAGTCCCTAAAATCGGCCTTGGATAAACTAGATGAAACGGTGATTCGGGTGGCAGCCTTCGGGTTAGTCAGTCGCGGTAAATCCTCGGTGGTAAACGCTTTAGTCGGTCAAAAAGTCCTGGCAACCGGACCCCTGCACGGGGTGACACGCTGGCCGCGATCGGTGCGTTGGACACCAGCCACGGGTAAAATTCAGATAGAATTAATCGATACCCCCGGATTGGATGAGATTGAAGGGGAAGCGCGGGCGAATATGGCCAGAGAAGTCGCTAAAAGTGCCGATTTAATTTTATTTATCGTCGCGGGGGATATTACCCGCACTGAATACGAGTCCTTGGCAGAATTGCGCCGGGCCAAAAAACCGATTATTTTGGTGTTTAATAAGATTGATCTCTATCCGGAAGCGGATCGCCGTCAGATTTTTCAGCAGTTACAGAGATTAGGAACCAATCGGGACGAAAAAACGTTAGAAGATTTGTTAACTAGCGATGAGATAGTTATGGTAGCCGCCGAACCGCAACCGATTCCCGTCCGGGTGGAATACCCCGATGGGCGCGTGGTGACTGAGTGGGAAACCCCTCCCCCCCAAATTGAGGAGCTGCAAGATAAACTCTTAACGATTTTAAATCGGGAAGGGCGATCGCTGCTAGCCCTAAATGCTTTAGTGCAAGGGCAAGAAGCGGAGGAAAATATCGCTAGAAAAACCCTGGAACTCCGGGACAGTCAAGCGGAGGAAATTATCTGGCAATACGCGAAATATAAGGCTTTAGCGATTGCGGCCAATCCGATCGCTATTTTAGACCTACTAGGGGCTTCAATCGTCGATTTAACTCTAGTTCGGGCTTTAGCTCGTTTGTACGGCTTGCCGATTACCAGTCACCAAGCTGGTCAACTCTGGCGGACTCTACTTTTGAGTAGTGCGGGGTTGCTGGTGGGGGAAATCCTCGGCACTGTGATTATCGGTTTGGGCAAAACGGCAGCGGCAGCGGCGAGTATTTTTGAAAATCCCACCTCTTTAACCCTCTACGGTAGCACCGCTCTCCTACAGGGAGCAATTGCCGCTTATGGAACCTATACCATCGGGAAAGCCGCTAAAATCTATCTAGAACGCGGTTGTAGTTGGGGGGCATCCGGACCGAGTACGGTGATCAATCAAATTCTCGCTCAAGTTCATCCGCAAACTATTTTATATCGTTTACGTCTAGAACTAGAACAGTGATTTTAAAGGAAAAAGGAAAAAAGGCAACAGTGATCAATTAAATATGGTTCTTCGTTACTTGGCATGGTTCGATCGGATGGCATAAATCGACTAAATTCTTATCTGGCAAGAGACTTAATTGATTAGTTCGTTCTAGAGGGAAAACAATTGACAAATCCCTTATAACCCCGTCCATTGCATAACACGAACCACTGACGACCGACTCCTGACTACTGACTCCTGACTACTGACTCCTGATGACCGACTCCTGATTTTAGAAACTTAATTTTTGACAACGACAACTAGCTAGAAATATTGAGAGAAAATCATGTCTGCTGCCCATAAGTCCTATATTCCCGTTCCCGTTTCTCGCCAAAAAAGCCAAGGGAGTCAACGTCGTCCCCAGTCGCGGGTAACTCCCCCCAACCCCACTACTAAACCAGTGACTCAATCCTCCCCGACTCCCACCCTCAAACCGACGACTAAATCGGTGGCGAGAGTTCCCGTGGCCCCGACACAAAAACAATTAGCCTCGCGTCAATTACGTTCCCTTTGCCTCCTAGAAAGAATAGTGGCCGTGATTACTTTTTGTCTGTTGGGTTCAACTCTGGGAATATATGCTTGGACGGTGTATATTCCCAAGGTTTGGGACAAAGAATTTGGTAAACTAGAAACACTGCAACGTCACGAGCGTCATCTTTTGGCCACCAATGAAACCCTTAAACATCAACTAGCTCAACAAGCAGAAAAACCCGAAACCGGATTAACTCATCCCCAACCCTTCCAGACTATCTTTTTACAGCGTAAATCTGCCCCTAACCTGAAACAGTATCCTGCTTCTCAACCCCAATCTACCGTCAATTCTCAACCCAGAAGTGCCTATTAACAGTTATCAGTTATCAGTTATCAGTGGGGAAGTTAACAGTTATCAGATGTGAGTTTTTAATTGTGCAGTATTAAATAGAAGTTTCCTACTGTCTTGTTACTGATTACTAATTACTGATTACTGTTTACTGATTACGGCTCTTCGGGAATTGTTATGCAAATAATTAACTTAAAATAAAATTCGATGAGAGCGCCTACGCTCAAAAGTAGCTGAAATCCATACAGGGAAGGACTTAAGGCATCAACAGGTTAATA
>NZ_SFBZ01000043.1:0-10946 GCF_007095495.1 Microcystis sp. M_QC_C_20170808_M9Col
ACCTTTGGGCTCGATCCAATAAACGCTTGGGGAGAGAATACCTCTACTTTTTCAGAAGCAATTCTGTCTAAGCAAGTAATCTCTGTGAACCAAGAATCCCCGTCTCTTTAGAGCGGGGATTGTCAAATCCAGACTAACCGTTAGCAATCACCAGACTTTTAAGAACATTTTCGGTCATGGCCGCTAGTTGATCCAATTGTTCCTGATGGCGTTTTGCCTGTTTTTTGGCTTCTACCTTGCGTTTCAGGGCTTCCCGGGCTAAATCATCGCGATTTCTGCTTAAAGCTTCGATCGCTACTCGATTCCATGTTTCTGCTTCTTGAATGGCTTTTTTGTACTGGGGGTGAATTTCATCCCAACTGAGCTTAAGACTGCTTAAAGCCCCTTTTAACAGGGTTTGGGCATTGTTGGGGTCGGCTCCGATAAGGGATTTTTTCAGAGGTTCGTAGAGTCCCACCGCTTGTAAATGGGTAATAATCGGGATAAATTCTTCTATCTGTTGACTTTTGCTAATGCCGGTCTTACACCAAGTGGCAAAATGTTCGCAGTTGTTAAAAAGAAGATTATATTTCTGCTCCCCCAGACGACTTAGCGCCCTTTCTACCACCACATCGGGGATAAAGGAAAATCCCACCTCTACATGGCGCACCACATAGATTTTACCGCCCCTAGCAAAGGTTTCTAGGGAAGTTCGTTCCACAATCTCGCTCGGTTTTCGGTAATGAATGACGCTACCATCACCGCAATCGATGCCATGATGGGCATAAACACCCTGAAGATTGAGCAATTCCCGATAGGCGTATATTTGATCCCCTTTAGCCATATTTTTTTAGTGATAGAGTAAACAAGGAGATTATCTATTGAGTCAGTTTTTCTGGGTATTAATTTTCGTTTTCATGAAAATATTCCCGATCGCGATTTGTCAAAACCTATGGTAGCATTTATCTTAATAGTGAGGTACAAAGTTTTCCTTTGGGGGAGTCGGTCGTCAATACCAAATTAGGTTACACTTCATCTTTATGGGAAACGCTGTAAAAATTATCGAAGCAGAAATTGAGAACTATAGCCTAAACACCAGCGATTCAAGCCCCTTTTTGACTGTTAACCCCCTTAACCCAGAGATTATGGATGCTTTTAGTCCCTTTCCCCCTGACTGGACAGAGAATGCTGTTCACGCCTACAATTTTTGTTGTCCTTACTGTGGGGCAAAAGCTAAAGAAGCTCAGGCCGTTTGGATCAATCGCCGCGCACCCGTTTTAGGAGAAGATTCTCGACGTAAATGGCAGGAATTCTATCATTGTCAATGCGATCGAGTTTGGTGGGCCTGGAGTAGTGATCGACCTGCGGAAAATAAGTAATTATCAATCGAGAATCGAAAATATGGCCGATGTCTATGTTTCTTGGGATGAATACCATCGTCTGATCGAAAAATTAGCAGTAAAAATCGATCGTTCTGGTTGGCAATTTGCTCAGATTGTCTGTTTAGCTAAGGGAGGATTGCGCGTCGGTGACATTCTCTGTCGTCTTTTTCGTCAACCCCTAGCCATTCTCTACGCTGCTTCCTACGGGGGGGAAAATCATCAAATTCGGGGAGAATTAACTATTTCCTCGAATTTAGCCATGATCGAACCCAAATTAAAGAGTCCCTTGTTATTAGTGGATGATTTAGTCGATTCGGGAATCACTCTCCAAAAAACCTCGATTTTGTTACGGGAAAAATACGGGATTACCAATATCAAAACTGCGGTGATCTGGTACAAAGCGGCATCAAGAATCAAACCTGACTATTATGTGGAATATTACCCCGATAATCCTTGGATTCATCAACCCTTCGAGCGTTACGAGTTAATTACACCCAAAGACCTCCTAGAATAAATTCAGTTTAGCATCAGAGGTAGAGAGTTTCCCTTTAAAAATCCCACCAAAGAAGATTCATGTCTGAAATCGGCAACCTCATCTATTCTCCGTAGGATTCAGCAGTAATTTTGCCCCGAAAAACGATGTAATTATAAACTGTATAGGCTAGTAAAATTGGGATTAAAAAACCCACAAAAGTCAGCATAAACACCAAAGAACTAGGGGCGGCCGCCGCTTGATAAATTGTCACTGACGGGGGAATAATATCGGGGAAAATCAATAATCCCAAACCGATAAAAGAGAGCATAAACAGCAATACTGTCCAGACCATGGGGGTGTTTTCTTCCTTTAGTTGCAAACTCCGCAGTAATAAACCCAGTAAGACCACAGCTAAAATCGGGATGAGGATAAAGATGTAAATTAGTCGAGGGTCAAATAAACGCTGACGGATATGGTCAGAAAGCAGCGGCGTACTGATGGTGATAAAGACAGCACCGATAAAAGTGGTAATAGCGGCAATTTTTGCCGTTTTATAGTGAACTTCCTGTAAATTACCCGTAGTTTTCAAAATTAGGTAAGTGGAACCCACTAAAACATAAGCTTGGATTAAAGTTAGAGACACTAGAATCGATCGCCATGTTAACCAATCAAAGGGACCGCCGGCAAAATGACCCAATTCATCCACTTTAATGCCCTCAAAAACCGCACCGAGGGCGAATCCTTGCCCCAAAGCGGCCAAAAAACTGCCGAGTCCGAAGGCATAATTCCAGAACAACTTGCGACGAGAATGTTCACGAAACTCGAAGGAAACAGCCCGAAATAACAGCCCCACTACCATAATCACTGCTGGCAGGTATAAAGCGTTTAAAATTGTCCCGTAAGCTAGGGGAAACGCCCCAAACAGGGAACCACCCATCAAAACAATCCAAGTTTCGTTAGCATCCCAAACATTGCCCAAACTGGTCATTAAAATACTGCGACGCTTCTCGGAGGAGGAAGTCAGGGAAAGAATTCCCACCCCCAAGTCAAAACCATCGAGGAGGACGTATAGAAACAGGAATAAACCCAGAATAAAAAACCAAATTTGCGGCAAAAAATACTGTAAAGGTTCCATAGTTCCTCCTATTGTTGCGCTTCTAGGGAACGAGGATTTAGTTCTGGTGAGGTCACTTTTTCCTCTTGAGTCCCCGGCAGTGGTAAGTTAAGATTTGGTCCCTGACGGATAATAAGACTACCGAAATAGAGAGCAGAAACCAAGAAAACGACATAAATCGCCGTAATTCCGATTAAAGAGGTTAAAATCTCGCCTGCGGGCAGTTTAGAAGCAGCATCCACTGTCCGGATTTGATTGTAAACCGTCCAGGGTTGACGACCGACACAACGGACAATCCAACCGGTTTCAACCGCAAGATAACCCAGAGGGGCCGCAAAAACCCAAGCGCGCAGTAACCATTTTTGACTGTCGATTTTTTCGTTACTCAGTTGACCGCACAGCCATTGCCCGACAGTTACAGTCATTAAAGAAGCAAGAAAAAGACCGATAGCGACCATAATCCGGAAGGAATAATAGATTAGCCCCACCATGTGCGGTCTGTCTTCGTATTTCCACGTTTTTAAGCCGAGAACAGGTTCCGATAACTTGGGTTTTAACTCCAAAAGATAACCCAAAGCATTAGGAATTTTCACTTCCCAGCTATTTGTCTCCGCTTTATCCTTGGGTAAAGCAACCAAACTCCAACCGGCAGTTTCTCCCGCAGGAATAGTTTCCCATTGCGCTTCCATGGCGGCTAATTTAGCCGGTTGATAGTGATACACTTGTTCGGCACTAAGATGACCGACAAAAATTTGCAAGGGAGCGATAACAATCGCTAGAGTAAGAACAATTTTGAGAGAACGACTAAAAAAGCTAATGTGACGTTTATTGAGCAAATACCAAGCACTAATCCCACCAATGACGAAAAGAGAAGTTTCCAGAGTAGCGAAAAACATATGCAGGAAACTATTAACCATGAAGGGATTGAGAATCGCTTGTAGGTAATCCTGAACGATAAATTTACCATCCACGAAAATGCCGCCGGCGGGGGTTTGCAGCCAAGAATTAGCGGTTAAAATCCAGAAAGTGGAAAGATTAGCCCCGAAAGCGACGAGAATTGTCGCTAGGAAGTGAATTAACGGGGGAACTCGTCCCCAACCAAACAACATAATTCCCAGAAAACTAGCCTCTAGCATAAAGGCCATGGTTCCCTCGAAACCGAGGATAGTTCCGAAAAAGTCCCCCACCGCTTCCGAAAAAGGCGCCCAATTCATGCCAAACTGGAAGGCCATGGGTAAACCAGAAGCAACTCCAATGCCGAAATTGAGAATGTAGAGTTTTGCCCAGAAGCGAGCGTGATGATAGTAGTCAGGATTGCGGGTTTTTAGCCATAATCCTTCGACAATGACTAGATAAATGCCCATACCAGTGGTTAACACCGGCCAAAGCATATGGAAAATAGCGGTGACGGCAAATTGTATCCGCGACAAAGCGACGGGATTGGCAAGTAAATCCATGATTACAATCTTTAAACGATCGTGAAGATATGATAAGCACCTATAATATTTAGCCAGTAATGCCCTGAAAAGGCAAGGGTAAATAGGGATTATACAGATTGTTTTTAGATTTATGCGATCGCTTTGGTGTTAGTCAATGACTTAGTTAGTATTCTTGTATTATATTGGGGGGAAAACTCAGAAAAATTGCTAGAATATTAGCCTGATTAATTAATTTTCCCCTCGATCGAGTATGACTTTCTCCTCAGCCGCAGACTTTCAAGATGAATTTGATGTCATCGTCGTCGGGGCGGGCCATTCCGGCTGTGAAGCGGCCCTAGCTTGCGCCCGTCTCGGTTGTCGTACCCTTCTCCTCACCCTTAATCTCGATAAAATCGCTTGGCAACCCTGTAACCCCGCCGTCGGTGGTCCGGCTAAATCCCAATTAACCCACGAAGTGGACGCTTTGGGCGGCGAAATTGGCAAAATGGCCGACCGCACCTATCTGCAAAAACGGGTTCTTAATGCCTCTCGCGGACCGGCAGTCTGGGCCCTACGGGCCCAAACCGATAAACGGGAATACGCGGCGGTGATGAAAGGTATCGTCGAAACCCAAGCCAATCTGGTTATTCGGGAAGGCATGGCCACAGACCTGATTTTAGGGGCAAATGAGCAAGTTTTAGGGGTAGAAACCTATTTCGGCACTTGTTTCGCCGCTAAAGCCGTCATTTTAACCACTGGCACTTTTTTAGGCGGCAAAATCTGGATCGGCGGCAAGTCTATGGCAGCTGGACGCGCAGGCGAATTTGCGGCGGTGGGTTTAACAGAAACCCTAAATCGTCTCGGATTCGAGACCGATCGCCTAAAAACTGGCACTCCTGCCCGTGTCGATAAGCGTTCGGTGGATTACTCCCGTATGGAACCGCAACCGCCCGATGACGAGGTACGTTGGTTTAGTTTTGATCCGGAGGTGTGGATCGAACGGGAACAAATGAACTGTCATCTCACCCGCACCACGGCGGCAACTCATCAATTAATCAGAGATAATTTACATTTATCCCCCATTTATGGCGGTTTTATTGACTCCAAAGGGCCGCGTTATTGTCCTAGTATTGAGGATAAAATCGTCCGTTTTGCCGATAAAGAAAGTCATCAAATTTTTATTGAACCGGAAGGGCGCGATATTCCCGAACTTTATATCCAAGGCTTTTCAACGGGACTGCCGGAAAATGTTCAATTAGCAATGCTGCGGACTTTACCCGGTTTAGAAAACTGTGTAATGTTGCGTGCTGCCTATGCAGTGGAATACGATTATTTACCGGCAACTCAGTGTTATCCAACCCTGATGACGAAGAAGATTGAGGGGTTATTTTGTGCGGGACAAATTAACGGGACAACTGGTTATGAAGAAGCGGCAGCCCAGGGACTGGTGGCGGGGATTAATGCGGCGCGGTTTGCTTTAGGAAAAGAGTTAATTGTTTTTTCCCGGGAGGAAAGTTATCTAGGAACTTTGGTCGATGATTTGTGTACAAAAGATTTGCGCGAACCCTATCGAATGTTAACCAGTCGTTCCGAATATCGCTTAGTATTGCGATCGGATAATGCCGATCAAAGATTAACACCTTTAGGGCGAGAAATTGGTTTAATTGATAACCGGCGTTGGCAATTATTCCAGAGCAAACAAGCTAATATTATCGCTGAAAAAGAACGCCTACACGAAACGAGAATTAAAGAACGGGATGAGGTGGCAATTGCCATCGTTAAGGATACGGAACAAAAAATCAAAGGTTCTCTCTCTTTAGCGGATTTACTGCGTCGTCCTAGCTTGCATTATCTCGATCTTGATCGTTATGGTTTAGGTAATCCCGATATAAATTTAGCCGAAAGAGAAGGGGTAGAAATTGAGATTAAATATTCCGGTTATTTGAAGCGACAACAAAATCAAATTGACCAAATTAGTCGCCACAGTAACCGTCATTTATCCCCCGATATTGACTACATGAAAATCGAAACTTTGTCAATGGAATCGCGGGAAAAATTAACAAAAATTAAACCCGCTACCATCGGCCAAGCCTCGCGAATTGGCGGAGTCAATCCCGCCGATATTAACGCTTTATTAGTGTATTTAGAAATGCGGCAGATGTCAGCAGTTAAAAGTTAGGAAATAATTCTGATTATCAGCGATCGAGAGTTATCATCGGCTGCTTAATTAAGTAGCTGGTTATAATTAAATTAAAAATGGATTTTAGGTTCGATCCCCCCTTAGTTTCCCCTTGATAAGGGGGGTGCCGATACCCCCTTAGTTTCCCCTTGATAAGGGGGGTGTCTGATAATTTTTAACGGCTGCCTAATTGGCATCCCCAATCAAAATAAATAGCGACCAAAAATAAGGATGGGGATACTTTTCGATCAGGCTTAATTTTGCCTCTCTCATCGATGCGCTTTTGCTCATTCCTTTCTGGAGATTTTGATAGAATTCAGCCATCATAATCGAATTAATTGCCTCATAGGATTTGTCTTCAAATTTTTTGCCATCAGGCGCGTTCCAAAGACTGGCAATTACTGATTTAGCACCGGCTCTTTCTAAGACGTAAGCAAGTCCTGAAATTTCCTGGCCGTCTGCGTTGGCTTCCTTGGCGGTTTGACAGGCACTCAGGGTAATTAATTCGGTATTTTTTAAGCCTAATAATGCGGCATCGGCGATGTTATATTGCTCTTTATTGGCGAAAAGAATAGTATTAGCTTGCATATCCAAATTAGGACAGCCAGCACGCTTAAAACAGCCATGAGTTCCGAGGTGGAGAATCGAGAAGCGAAAGGCTTGTTTTTTGAATATATCTAGAGTTGCGTTTGTACCGAGATATTTTTCACTTCCCGGAAAGATTTTGCTGATAGTTTCTGCTTCTATTTCTGTGCCTTTAAGATCAACTTTTTCTTTTTTCTCCGTGTCAAATAGAAAAGGTTTGGGATTAGCTAGAGCTAAGGCTTTGAGAGTGGAGCGATCTGTTTTCGTTTTTTGAGTAGCAAGAGAAGAGGTCGAGATACGAGTTAAATAATAAATCGGATATTTTTTTAGGAGAACTTGTTTATTTTTCTTATCGTAGAGGGTTTCAAAGGGAATATAGCGCAGTTGTTCGGTGGCGATGATGGCGATATTTTTCGGGGAACTGGTGGCGATTTGGGACTCAATGGGACGGATTAAAACCTCGTACAATTTACTGCTGGTAACGCGCCAGTCGGCATTTTTATCATCGGCTAACTGGCTACGGTATTCGCTGACGAGTTTATTCAATTCATCGCGTTTTGTATCACTTTGAATAACGATTAATTTTTCTCTAGTAACGAGAAATAGAGCGACTTTATCGCGGAGGGGAACGGGTTGAATGACGAGGGTATCAGGAGCGATATTTTTCTGGAGTTGGGCGATGTCGGTGGGTTTAGTTTCAAAAAGTTCAGCAATTTCAGGATATTTATCTCCGATAGTTTCCGCATTTTTATACACTTTCTCCTCCAATTGTCGGATCTGTTGTGCCAGTTCTTCCGATAATTCTTCCTCTGAAAGCTTACCAACAGCAAGATCGATCCATATCTGGTATTTTTCTTGACTAGAAGCTTGAAGATCGTAGCCATTGAGCCTGAGAAAAGTCCTCGTCACTACATAGGCCGTTCTCTTATTCCCATCTACAAAAGGGTGATTCTTGACAATCCCATAAGCGTAGGCTGCTGCCAAAGAAGCCATGTCAGGAGGCGACTCAGAATAAGCCAGAAGATTTTGCGGTCGGGAAAGTGCGCTTTCTAGCAACCCCTCATCTCGAATACCCTCTAATCCACCATGCTCGGCTATTTGGCGGTGATGAATCGCGAGAGCTACCCCATCAGCTATCCAGATTAGCTGGTTCATGAGCCTAAGTTGCCAGCTTTCTCAAAACATTCCAGTCTTCGCGCATCACTTCCTCCGCCACTTCCATTTGCTGGACAAATTCGGGGTCGTAGGGTGTAAGCTCAAAGCCATTCGGCGTTTCCAAGAGGTAGAGCATATCGCCTTTACTAAGGCGCAGCTTCTCCACCAACTCTTTCGGGAAAATCACCCCCATAGAGTTCCCTACCGTTGTGACTTTTAACTTAATCATCGTTTTTTGACTGAGTAAATATGTCAATTATAGCACCTCCCATATTTCCTGAATTTCTCACATCACTTAACAATTTAGTATTAACTTTCCGAACCATTGTCTAATCTCTTGTTTTTCACTCTCTTCCAACGGAAAATCATCCCTATCAACTATCCTCCCTATCCTAAAAACCTTTCCTTGGGACAGTAGCGAAGCAATTATCACCCTAAAAAAAGAGCATCTGATCGATATTCTCGATCGCTATCTTAATAACGCTCTATCTGCCACCGACCTAGAAAACTGGGCCGATGCCATCGAATGCAGAGAAGATATCGCATATAAAACAGATGAGGAAAATCTCATCAATGACATCATTTTTTACCTCGCTAACCCGACCTTAAACGATCCAATATCACCAAAAATGATCGAACAATACATCAGCAAACTTTCCCATTTAAAGTCTTCCTTAATTGCCTAAAAAATAGACCTCTCTTTTGTAAATTTTAATGGGGGTTTACTTGAATCTCAATTTTGTCCGAGGGGTTGAATTTAATTTCCTCAACAACGTAGGAACTGTTACGCACCACATCCTCGATTCCTCTTATTTTTGGAGAATCTAGCGAGGTTAAAGTTACTTCCGCTTTTCCTTCATTAACATCAATAATTTTGAAGTTCTGTAGGGGTTCCGTCCAGCGTTCTCTATTCTGGTTTGGATTGCTTGATCCCCCTTCCCCACGAATAACAAGCGTTCCGCTTTTGATAATAATCTTCCCTTGAAACTCTATCTGTTTGATCTCTTTCATTGCCACTTCTTTTGTTTTTGAATCTCTCCCTAAAGCGATCGTTTTTGCTTGGGAATCGAACTTGATTAATCTCCCAGATAGAGAAGTGCCATTTTTTAAAGATACATTTGTATCATCTGGTATGAATACGGGGATTACGGGAGATCGATCGCCAGTGGCTGGTAGATGATAGCCAGCAAGAGAGGCGATAAAAACTAGGCTAGTTGCGGTTATTATTGGGTAGAGTTTTTTCATCTTTACCTTGCCTGAATGATCGGGATTTAGTTGGTTCTGTTTTCGATCTTGGATGCGGTGGGTTAGCGCTACTCCTAACCCAACCTGCGGTTTTTGTCAATATATTTTTACTTTCCGAAACCTTTGTTCGGGCGGTTTTGTTTGGCAATACGGAGGGCTTTTCCGGTTTTGCCATCCTGTAGTGCAATCCGCATCGATCGCTTTTTCTGGTAGGATTGAATATCCGCCGCTAACGGATGATCGTTATCGATGCGTAGATGGGTTAAAGAACATATAAGACCCGTTTGTTTTCCCAATTCATTTTTTAGGGAACAAATAATTCCCCCCTCGTCTCCAGTGTAGAAAATTTTATCGATCGAAAACTGGTGATCGGGTTTGTATCGCTCGCCTTTTGTTTCAGCTATTTTTAACGTTTCGGGAGTTGCACGCACAGGGATTGGTAAACTCGCTTCCATTTTCTCGATTAAAAAACGAACTTGTCGGGGATCGTCGATCGACATGGGTTATTCTCCTTGATAAAATACGAAGAACTGGCGATAGAACCCGATCGAGTAGAATAGCGATCGAAAACGCCAATCAGGGACATTTTGCCGTGAGCGCTCCGAATTCTCCCCCTCCCGGAACACAGATACTAGGAACCTTCGCCAGTCTTCTCGGTTTGCTGGGGATTTTTCTCTATTTTACGGGATGGATCTATCGGTGGGCCTATTTCGGCTGGTTTCGCCTTGAGATTAACCGTCTGGACTTGCCCTTGCGTTCCTTCCTTTTCGTGCCGATACAGGTCTTCTGCGGCGATTTCGGGGCGTTGCTGCGAACGTTTCTGGCACTGGTTGCCGTTGCCTTCGCGATTCAATTTACTCTCTGGATTTTGTCTCCCCTGCCATCCTATTCAATTGTCAGTCAATTTAAACGGAAATTTCATCAAAAATTTCACCCACTAGGTTTATTAGTCCGGGGAATTCCCGAATCTCTCCGAAAAGATTTGATCGCTGTTATTTGGCTATTAATTATTCTTTTTTGGTTAGCTCGAATTCAGGGATCGATCGATGCCCGTCGCGATGCAGTTAATAATACTTCTACCTTACCAGTTATCACTTTAGTTTTACCAGAAAAACAGATAGCGATCGGTCGGAATCCTGATGATGTTTTTACTGATCCTTCTCTCAAAGGTTATCGAATTATCGGTGAGACTAAATTACTCGAAGAGCTGCGGGGAAAAGAAACGAATGATAGTAAAGTCAATCCCCCGCGAGTTTGGCGGTTATTAATCCAAAATAACAATTGGACTTATGTTTTTCGGCTCTTCGGGAATTGTTATGCAAATAATTAACTTAAAATAAAATTCGATGAGAGCGCCTACGCTCAAAAGTAGCTGAAATCCATACAGGGAAGGACTTAAAGCACAAACAGGTTA
>NZ_SFBZ01000044.1:0-16360 GCF_007095495.1 Microcystis sp. M_QC_C_20170808_M9Col
CATGGGGATGATTGTCTCCTAAGAGTCGTTTTCTCAAATCTAAAGCTTCTAGATAGAGAGGTTCTGCTTCTGTGTACCTGCCTTGGGAATTGTACAAGTATGCTAAGTTGTTGAGGGAAGTTGCCACATGGGGATGATTGTCTCCTAAGAGTCGTTTTCTCAAATCTAATGCTTGTAGATAGAGAGGTTCTGCTTCTGTGTACCTGCCTTGGGAATTGTACAAGTATGCTAAATTGTTGAGGGATTGTGCCACATGGGGATGATTGTCTCCTAAGCGGGTTCGAGTTGCGGTTAAACAAGCTTGATAGTAAGGTTCAGCAATAGCATACAATCCTTGTCCTTTATAATAACGAGCTAAACCCGTATAGGACGAAACTAAATCCTCATCAGCGATATATTCCGGATATTCCCTGACAGCTTGTTCAATATGGGGAATTAAGGGAGTCAGATTTTGAATAATATCTAGAGTAGGAGTTTGGGGGACTGTTCTCGATGTATCTGTCATCACCGTACAATAACGACTTTTTGCGGTATTGGCTATCTCGGAACCTTCTAATTTTTCCCGTAGATAAAGACGGATGAGGGGATGCAGTTGATACCATTCATTGCCTAAAGATTTCAGCAAATTAAGCTTAACCAAGCTATCGGTTAACCATTTTTCTATCTCGTCTTTAGCTTCATCAGAAAATAAACTGATGATTAAGTGCTTGGGAAAAGGTGCCGAAGCAAATAAACTGAGATAAAGAGCTAATTTTTGTTCTTCTTTTTCTAACAGTTGCCAACTGAGATCCAGAATTGTTTTAATACTGCGGACTTCCTCCTTATCAGAGTTGAGACATTTTAAGCCTTTCTTCGGGAATTTTTCCTTGATATTTGCTAAAGTTTCAGTGGTTGCTTGTCTCAGAAAACTGCCTAGTAATTGTAATCCTAGAGGCAAATATCCTAAACACTGACAAAGTTGCTTGGCTGCCTCTAACTCCTCGGTTAGACGTTCTTTTCCTAAGTAGGTTTGCAGTAAATCTAAAGCTTGCGCTGCTGTGAGAACATCTAAGTTTATCGTTGATAGCGATACCCCTAAGTAACTAAAGCGAGTGGTAATTAAAACCCGAAAACGAGATTCTTTTCCTGATGGTAGATAAGATGTAATTTGGTCGTAGTCACGCACATCATCAAAAATAATTAAAGCATTTCCCTGGGGCCAATTTTGCCAACAGTAACGCACTCGTTCACTTAAGGTTCCCTGATTGGGGATGTTTAAACCCAGGTATTCTCTGGCAAAAAATAAAATAGCCAAACCGGGGTCACTGTTAAGGACATTTATCCAACAAATACCCGCAGGATAATCCCCTTTATGTTGCCAAGCATACTGTAAAGCTAATTCAGTTTTTCCCGAACCTCCCATCCCACTTAAAACCACTGGGGAAGATTGCTGAAAAGCTTGATGAATCCGGGATAATTCCTGTTCTCTACCAACAAAGTTAACTGCTGTTCCTGGTAAATTATAGGGATCATGAACGGTATTTTTATCGGTAAATAGCTGATTATATTTGGTAGCTTTGGTTGAATTTTCTGTTAAAAATAACCGCAGGAAAAACCAAGAATTTAAATCTGGCATATACAGAATAACTTTGTTAGTAAAATCATGATTCATCCACCAAATTTGTCGGAGATTAAAGCGAGCTAAATTTTCTCGATTGAAATTAATTAA
Organism: Microcystis sp. M_QC_C_20170808_M9Col; assembly: GCF_007095495.1. Classification (NCBI taxonomy): domain Bacteria; kingdom Bacillati; phylum Cyanobacteriota; class Cyanophyceae; order Chroococcales; family Microcystaceae; genus Microcystis; species Microcystis sp. M_QC_C_20170808_M9Col. The sequence goes on from NZ_SFBZ01000044.1 coordinate 1,709, forward strand.
TTGCAAGGCATCTACTAGGGAAGCATCAGAAAAAGCGGTTTCAAAACCAGTAATTGATACTACTCCCGACTCCAATTCTGCCAATTGTGTTAACAAGAAGTTCAAGACAAAAGAAGGTTTTTCCCATATTGGTAAGACAATTTCATGAAAAATAATGCCTTGTTCTTGCAGTTTATTCTCTAATTCTCTAACTACTTGCTGACGGGAAAACTCATCATAAAATTCCACCCTAGCTAAACCTCTAGATGGTCTTCGTCCCCACAATAGCAAACGAGCTGCCGTATGGGAAATAGTACCCGGTTCTAACTCCGATTGATTAGTTTGATTAACTTGATGTACCACCGGGGACACCTCCATCGGGACCAGTAGGAATATGACCTTGAGCATTTAAAATATCAACCACAAGGGGATGCACCATAAAGCATCTTTCCCCGTCTCCATCTACTTCTTGAATCGCTCGATCATTTAATAAAGCGTATAATATCTCATTGGGAATTTGTGCTTCCGGATTAGCATCATAAATTCGTTTTAACAATAATACCTTATCCCCATAACTAACATGATCGATATCATAAGGATTTTGACCTAAACGTCTTTCATATTCTGTTCTTAAACTGCGAATTGCCCTGCTAATATGACTAGACATGATCAGATTTTGTTGATTGACAATTGCCTCATCAGAAGCTTCTCTAACTAAATAAAATAAATCTCTGATATTGCCACCAGAGGCAATAATAACCCGCTCTATTTGTCCATCTTCAAATAAATTAGATTTAACTCTTGCTTCTAAAACTTTTCTCACTGCTTCCCGTCCTTTTTGGTTAGGAGTATGATCTTTTTGGCAAAAAACTGGAGTATCGGGAATCAGGAGATTATGGTCAAAAGTGAGGTTAATCCCGGGAGATGAATTATACAATCCAATCGGAATATTAAAAATAATGTGAATGTCTAAATCTTTGAAAATGTTAGAATAGTTTAAAAATAAATCCCTGACCGCTTCTTGTGAAACACCAGCTTTATCGAAGTCTTCTCCAATAATTAGCCAGCTTCTCTGCATAGTTTCCTGTAAGTTCTGATCACACTCTTTCAGGAGTTGATTAGCAATATTAATTAAATCTCTGGAACGGGAAAGACGGTATTCAACAACTTTTTTCTCTCGCGAGGAAGCAAACCGGAATTCTCCCTTGAGAGAGGCAAAAAGTCCGAGAATTTTATTCCAGAAAGAATCTTCCTTTACTCCCGCTCCTGCTTCCGTTTTGATTTGACTTTCTCTGGTTTCCTTGCGGGTAAATTCTTCAGAACTAAACCAATCCCAAAGCTTTTGTAAATTTTCATCACTGGGTTGTCGAGAAATTTTAGCGGTTTTCTCAACAATTTCCACCACCATAAAGAGAAACACATCAAGGGGACTGAAATTAATCGCATCGAGTTCACTTAAAACACTAAATCGCAGGGGTTTAAAATGCTGTTTAATCTCATGATCATTAATTAAACGAGTTAATTCTGTCGATTTGCCTACCCCCGTGTGTCCCATTAAACAGGCTTTGTAATATTGTTGCGTATCTATGACCCGTTTTAACCCTAATTTTAGACGCTGAATTTTATCTTCCCCTCTCACCTTATTCATTTCTTCTCGATAAAAAGCATCTATTTCCTTCTGAGTTAATAGGGGTTCAGGAGATATAGTTAAATGGATTTCATCAAGAGTAGTCGCAGGTTCAAAGCGAGTCAGAGAGGGTTGTTGCATAGAGACAGGAAAAATCATTCTCTGGAGATACTTTTTATTATATAAGTAGCTGGTTATAATTAAATTAAAAATGGATTTTAGGTTCGATCCCCCCTAGCCCCCCTTGATAAGGGGGGAAGCCGAAGGCGGGGGGATCCCCCTTGATAAGGAGGGTGCCGATCCCCCCTTAGTCCCCCCTTTAATCCCCCCTTAATAAGGGGGGCATCTGAAAGTTTTTAATACCCACCTAATTATTCAGCAAACCATATCTAAGCGGGAAAAATCCCTTTTATGTAGTCTGTGATACTGTTTTTGGGATTGAGATCGTCTAAGGTCAAGGAAATTGCTTCTAGGGTTCCGATTTAAGCGTCCTTAAATGTCAGGTCCGAGAGGAGCAAGCTAGTCTTAAATGATCGGATCAAAAATTTTTTCCATCTAAGCTGGCTACACGGCGGGATAAAAGCCCGGGAGACTTTAAGGATAACTGTTTTGAGGCAGTGTCTTTGAAGACTCCCGGGTTATTGTATTTTGAGGTGAAATGATGTCCGAGGAATCTACTTTTCAACCCCCTCATGTAACTGAAGCTGAACAGGCCCTAGAAAAAGAACGCCATTTGCCCCTAACCGGTTGGCAACAGGAAGTTTCCCAGGGGTTAACCTACGGTTTAGAGGCGGCCGATAGTATTCGCGATCGCAGTATTCCCACCTTTTCCAGGGGTGAGTTACCCCACTATGCGGGAATTAACACCTTTATGAAGGCCCCCTATTTGGAAGATGTGCGGAATGTGGGCAATTATGACGTGGCAATCGTCGGTGTTCCCCATGATTCGGGGACAACTTACCGACCCGGAACTCGTTTTGGTCCCCAGGGAATTCGGCGGATTTCGGCCCTTTATACGCCCTACAATTTTGAATTAGGGGTAGATTTGCGGGAACAAATTACGCTCTGTGATTTGGGGGATATTTTCACCATTCCTGCTAATAATGAAAAGTCCTTTGATCAAATCTCTAAGGGGGTTGCCCATGTCTTTAGTTCCGGCGCCTTGCCGATTATTTTAGGGGGTGATCATTCCATTGGTTTTCCGACAGTGCGGGGTATTTGTCGGCATTTAGGGGATAAAAAAGTCGGTATTATTCACTTTGATCGCCATGTGGATACCCAGGAAACGGATTTAGATGAACGGATGCACACTTGCCCCTGGTTTCATGCCACCAATATGAAAAATGCTCCTGCTAAAAATCTCGTCCAATTAGGGATTGGTGGTTGGCAAGTTCCCCGTCAAGGTGTTAAAGTTTGCCGCGAGCGGGCCACTAATATTTTGACCGTCACCGACATTGTGGAACGAGGCATTGATGCGGCCGCCGAATTTGCCTTAGAACGAGCTTTAGATGGTACGGATTGCGTTTGGATCAGTTTTGATATTGATTGCATTGATGCTGGTTTTGTCCCCGGTACAGGTTGGCCAGAACCGGGGGGTTTATTACCCCGTGAAGCCTTAGCTTTATTAGGTAAAATTATCCAAAAAGCTCCCATTTGTGGCATGGAAGTGGTGGAAGTTTCCCCTCCCTACGATATTAGTGATATGACCTCTTTGATGGCTACCCGTGTTATTTGTGATGCCATGGCCCATCTGGTTATTTCAGGTCAATTACCGCGTAAAGAAAAGCCCTATTATATTCATCCTGATGCCAATCTGGCCGTTGACGAACCCTGGCAGTAATTTCCTATGCACGAAACTGATATGACCAAGGCGTTAATTATGACAGTTCGAGATTGGTATGATAGCCAACCTGAAAAGCTCAAAATTGAAAAAATTCATCTCATGGTTGGTGAATTTACCTGTGTTGAACCGGTCAGTTTACAATTTGCCTTTGAAGTTCAAACTGCCAATACTTTTCTTGCTGGTGTGGAATTAGCGATTAAAAATATTCCCCTAATTGCTTATTGTCATTGCTGCCAAAAGGATTATAAACCCCAAATTGGCCAGCAATATTCCTGCCCAACTTGTCGATCGCCGATGGAGGATATTCGTTCAGGTCGAGAGTTAAAAATTGACCACATTGAATATTCTTTACTTTCTTAAACAAAGTTAGGCGATCGCTTATAAAAGTTCGATGATCAATTATTCATTCTCAACTAAAATGCACCAAACTTTTGACGCAGCCCTAGAAATTAATCTACTTCATGCCAATCAAACAGGAGCCGATCACAACCGGGAACATTTTGACGAGTGGGGCATTACCTGTTTAAACTTGATGAGTAGTCCTGGTGCGGGTAAAACTGTATTATTGGAAAAAACCCTCGCAGCCTTAAAAGATCAATTAAAAATGGCTGTTATTGAAGGCGATATGACTACAGAACTAGATGCAGAGCGCCTGAGACAATATGGAGTTCCCGTGATTGCCATTAATACGGGTCGCTCCTGTCACTTAGATTCCAAAATGGTAGCCGGGGGAATTCATCGTTTCAAAGAAGATTATAACCCCAAAGAGTTTGATTTATTGTTGGTGGAAAATGTGGGAAATTTAGTTTGTCCCGCCGAATTTGAGGTAGGGGAACACGCTAAAGTTGCTCTATTAAGTATTACTGAAGGAGAAGATAAACCCCTCAAATATCCAATTATGTTTCAAGAAGCGGATTGTCTGATTATTACCAAATTAGATTTGGCTCCTTATTTAGAGATTGATTTACAACGTTTAGAAGCAAATGTTCGTTCTATGAATCCCGATGTAAAGATTATCGCTCTTTCTGCTCAAACAGGAGAAGGTTTAGAAGAGTGGTTAAATTGGCTAAAAAGCCAAGTCAATAGGACTAGGTTCTTGAATTGTTAATCAGTAACAGTTTTTGAGATTTATTTCTGTTTTACTAGCTGTCATATCTAAAGGCTATTACCTATGAAACGGCGCAATTTTTTCTCCTTACTTCTCGTTTTTTTTAGTAGCTTACTGCTGACCGTTAGTTGTAATCAAGCTCCTCAGCAAACCCCCAATGCAAGTAGTTCTCTAAGTAATACTGCCCCCATTGTCATTGGTTATAGTAATTGGGCCGGTTGGTGGCCCTGGGCGATCGCTGAAGAAGAGGGATTATTTGCTAAAAATGGGGCTAATGTTCAAATGAAATGGTTTGATGGTTATCTTGAATCCTTACAAGCTTTGGCCGCTGGACAATTAGATGGAAATAGTCAAACTCTCAACGATACAATCGCTTTTGCGGGAGATGCAGTGAATGGTCAAGTTGCTGTTTTAGTCAATGATAACTCGTCAGGAAATGATAAAATTATTGTCACAGAAGAGATTAAAACGATTCAAGATTTAAAAGGCAAAAAAGTTGCTGCTGAAGAAGGCGTTGTCGGTGATTTTCTCCTCAGTTTAGCTCTAGAAAAAGAACGAATGAGCCGTAAAGATGTGCAAATTGTCCCCATGGAAACAGGGGCTGCTGCCGCCGCTTTTGCATCGGGAAAAGTCGATGCAGTGGCCGCTTTTCCACCCTTTTGGTCAACGGCCCTTAAACGAAAAGGTTCTAAAGAATTAATTAGTTCTAAAGCTTTTCCAGGTGCTATTCCTGATTTGTTAGTTGTCAGTGCCAAATTAATAAAAGAAAAACCAGAACAGGTTCAGGCTCTTGTCAAAACCTGGTTTGATGTTCGAGAGTTTATGGCTAAAAATCCCCAAAAAGCCGATGAGATTATGGCCAAGCGTGCGGGCATTAGCCCAGAAGAATTGGCCTTATATAAAGAGGGAACGAAGTTTTTCACCTTAGAAGAAAACCTAGAAGCCTTTAGTCCGGGGAAAACCATGAAAAATATGCCCTTTGCCGCTCAAAAAATGGCTGATTTTATGAGGGAAGTTGGCTTTATTAAAAAAGTCCCCGATCTAACAACCATTTTAGATGCCCAATTTGTCAAGGCGTTGGCAAATCAAGACAAAAAATCCTAATTAGTCCCTTAATCATTGACTTCAAGAATTGTTTGATAACTGGGTGATATTGGCTATCAAAATTATTCTTTTCTTTGGCAAATCCCATGACCACAACACATAAAACGCTTCCTCAAAGCACTTTTTGGCGGATTACCGAGGATATTCCCGAATCCCTCAAATGGACTTTAATGGTTTCCTCTATTATTGTCCCGCTGATTTTATGGTTACTAATCTCTAGTTTTGCGGGCATTGAATCCGTATTTTTGCCTTCTCCTTTAGCCGTTATTCAGGCCTTAGGAAAATTGGCAGAACAGGGCTTTTTAATTCAAGATACTATGACCAGTTTTTTACGAGTAGTTGGGGGCTTTTTTTTAGGAGGATTGTTTGCTATTCCCCTAGGGATTTTAATGGGAACTTTTCCGAGTATTCGTAGTTTAATGGAACCGATCATTGGCGTTGTACGTTATATGCCCGCTCCTGCTTTTATTCCCCTATTGGTTATTTATTTGGGTATTGGAGAAACATCAAAGATTATGCTCATTTTTATCGGGACAATTTTCTTTAATACCCTGATGATTATGGATGCAGTTAAGTTCATTCCCCGTGAATTGATCGAAGTAACTTATACCCTTGGAGGAACTCGAAAACAGGTTTTATTTAAAGTGATTACTCCCTATATTATTCCTAATGTTATCGATACTTTTCGTGTTAATATGGCGGCCGCCTGGAATTTGGTAGTGGTGGCGGAATTGGTGGCGGCCGATAATGGATTAGGCAAACGGATTTTATTGGCCCAGAAATTTCTGAGAACCGATGAAATTTTTGCCTGTTTAATTGTCCTGGGAATTATTGGCTTTGCCCTAGATTTAAGTTTTCGTTTGTTTTTGCAGTGGACTTGTAAATGGTCAATTACTCGTTAACTTAAAAACTCAATAACAGAGTTTATTCTGTCACCAGTAAAGTTATTTTAATGATAAGAGAAGAACCTTAATGCACTTAGAAATTACTCAACTCAATAAAATTTTCACCACTAAACGAGGTGCTGTGGTCGCTCTGAAAGATATTAATTTACACGTTGAAAGTGCTGAATTTGTCTGTGCGGTCGGGGCCTCTGGTTCGGGAAAATCAACTTTGTTGCGAATGATTGCGGGTTTAGAGCTGCCCACTTCCGGCAAAATTACCGTTGATGGTGTTGAAGTGACAGGGCCGGGAGCCGATCGCGGCATGGTTTTTCAAAATTATACACTCTACCCCTGGATGACGATCCAAAAAAATGTTGAATTTGGCTTAAAACTACAGGGATTATCGACAAAAGAATGCTGGGAAGTGGCCTGTTATTATCTGGATATTGTCGGTTTAACTCAATTCGCTAATGCTTACCCCAGAGAACTATCGGGTGGGATGAAACAACGGGTTGCGATCGCCCGCTCTCTTGCCTGTCATCCCAAAGTCTTATTAATGGACGAACCCTTTGCCGCTTTAGATGTACAAACCAAAGAAAGAATGCACGAATATTTAATTGAAATTTGGCAAAAAATTAGGTGTAGTATTTTAATGATTACCCATGATGTGGATGAAGCGGTTTTTTTGGCTCAACGTATTTATGTTTTGAGTGCTAGGCCGGGGACTATACAACGAGAATTAACAATTAATTTACCCCTAGATCGTAATCATAAAATTAAACGACAAGCTCAGTTTTATGACTATACGGATCAAATTTACGGCCTGCTACGGGGTGAGAAATACTAGAAAAAACTAGGGAGCATCAAGAGTATTCCTGGGTTGAAAACGAGTTAGAGCAGCAAAAATCATCGTCAAACAGCGATCGCTCGCTGCTGCCGCCAAACTAAATAGGGTTGGCTGAATAAATCTAAAAAGCTTGTTGGATCAGGTTTTTAGGCTTTTTTGACCTCAAAAAGTGCCTAGCCTTGGAGTGATCGGGGGTAAAATTCCTGGACTTTTTCCCTGAAAATTAGGTAATTGACCACCTGAAAATGAGTAAAACCCCACACCCCACACCCCACACCCCACACCCTGCCCCACGAAAAACTTTTTCAGCAGACCCTAGATAAATGATGGAACAGTTGTTCAACCATTAAGATTTTGTGATAATCCCGGGCAAGTGTGATCTAAAGTACAGCTTTTTTTGGGAAAGTTTCTCCATCGGTGCTGCCTTGGGGCGCAAATATGATAGAATAAGAGTAAATTGATACAAAACTTTACTTCAAGGTGAATCTATGCCGTTTACGATCGAATCAGCGCGGAGCATTTTCCCCAACACGCTATCAGCGGATGTGGTTCCTGCCACGATTGCGCGTTTCAATCAGCTGAATACCGAAGATCAACTAGCCTTGATTTGGTTTGCCTACCTAGAAATGGGCAAAACCATCACCGTTGCCGCCCCCGGCGCTGCTAGTATGGTGTTTGCCGAAAAAACCATGAATGAAATTCGGCAGATGTCACCCTTGCAACAATCGCAGGTGATGTGCGACTTAGCCAACCATGCTGACACCCCGATTTGTCGTACCTACGGCACTTGGTCTGCTAATATCAAACTGGGATTCTGGTATCAATTAGGACAATGGATGGAAGATGGCAGTGTTGCCCCAATTCCCAAGGGTTATCAACTATCTGCTAATGCCAGCGCCGTTTTAGACGGGATTAAAAAATTAGAGTCGGGACAACAAATCACCGTTCTGCGGAATTGTGTGGTGGATATGGGCTACGATCCCAAGAAACTGGGCGATTATAACCGTATTTCCGAACCCGTGGTTCCTCCCCAAAATATTGCCGAACGGACCAAAGTTAGCATTGAAGGCGTTACCAATGCCACCGTCCTCAACTATATGGACAACCTCAACGCCAATGACTTTGATGTATTAATTGAATTATTCACCCCTGACGGCGCTCTGCAACCACCTTTCCAACGTCCCATCGTCGGTAAAGAGGCAGTGTATCGCTTTTTCCGCGAAGAATGCCAAAATTTGAAATTAATCCCCGAATGCGGTGTAGTGGAACCCGCCGATGACGGTTTTACTCAGATTAAAGTGACGGGAAAAGTACAAACCCCCTGGTTTGGTGCGGGTGTGGGTATGAATATGGCATGGCGTTTCCTCCTAACTCCTGATAATAAAATTTTCTTCGTAGCGATCGATTTATTAGCTTCTCCGAAAGAATTATTAAACTTTGCCCGTGGCTAAATAGCTACTGAGAGAAATCATTAAAAATTCTGATGAAACTTATTAGAGTTCCTTGTCAAGTGAACTCTTTTTTTTCTACAATTAAAAGGCTGACTTAAAAAAATTGGGAAATACACCGGTTTCTTCTCTGATCTAGGTAAGAATAACTAAACAACCATTCTTAACATATATCGGTGAAAAGAGTCACGGTAGTTCAAAAACCCAAAATTATCATCCCTAAAACTAAAATCATGCCTATGAGTGAAATAATTTGGTCAGATACGGAACAAGAAATTGCTCAAACTGCTTTCCAAAAAGCCTATCAGCGAGAAACTAGCACTTTAATAGAACATATTAAAGAACAGTCTGGTCAGATCACGGTTTTAGATGATATCTGGCAAATGCACGATTATCTAAGCGCCCGACGACATCAGATTGATGGTAAATATGACTATCGCTATACTTCCCTAATTTTTGTCTTTGCTCAACTATTAAAGGAAGGATGGTTAAAGCTAGAGGATCTCAACGGTTTGGAAAAAGATAAACTAGCAAAAATCGCTGCCCTCTCGCGAATGTAAATTAATGATTAGCATTAAGCTATTAGCTTTCTGCTCCTAGTTGGGTGACTAAAAAATTCATCTCTAGATAATCAACCCCGTCTTAAGTTTTTCCTAAGCGGCAACCAATTCCGCTAGAATGAGTCAATCATCCCGATCGCTTGTCGCTTGTTTTGCACCTTTGGTTTATGTTCAAAAATCTTTTACTTCCCCTAGGAATATCTATCTTTCTCGGTGTTTGTCAGTCTTTGTCAGCCGCCGAATCAGCTATCATCAAATACTACATCTTCCAAGGGTCTGTATCGGTATCAGAATTAAAGCAATTGAGCGAAACAGGCGAATTAGCTCCCGCTTTAGCGGCACAATTAAAGATGGCTAACCAAAAACCCGAAGAATTCCGTAAAATCCTTAATCGTCGGGTAGCGGTGGATGCCGTCTTTCTTTCCAAATTTCTTAATAGTTTTTTTGGCGAAAGTTTGCTAGATTATGCTGCCGAAATTGTCCACACCCCCAATCGGGCTGCTAGTCGGCAAGCTTTACGGGGTTCCTTAGTCACTTCTGCCCTCAACGATAACGAGATTCAAATCATCGAAGTCCTCGACAATTATCCCACCAGCGAGGTTCATGTGGATGGCAATCGTCTGCTGGATTTAATCAACCAAATTGAATCAGTATTGAAAAAAATGCCCCGTTTACCTTTCTGATACCAAATCCGCCTTCAGGTTTTCTTGAATTGCGCTGTAAATTGAATAAATTAGGATAATCTGGTAGGAATAATGACGACTTCTTTGTCTCAAAGGAAAACAGTTAGCGGCAAACCTTTTTTAAAGTGGGCGGGAGGCAAAACTCAACTGGTTCCCAATATTCTATCTTTGATTAATTCCCAGATTTCTCAAAATTGTCAGTTTAACTACATTGAACCTTTTGTCGGAGGTGGGGCAGTTTTATTCTCAGTCTTAAATAATTTTTCTTCTGTCCAAAAAGTTATTATTAATGACATCAATCCTGATTTAATCATGGCTTATAATGTTATTAAAAATAATGTCAAAGAATTAATAGTCAAGCTTAAAAAAATTCAGCAGGATTTTTATGAACTTAAAAATCTAGAGGAACAACAAAAGTTTTTTTTGGATAAAAGAATAGAATTTAATTCTCGCAGCTGCGATGACGATCTAGAAAAAACAGTTTTGTTATTATTTCTCAATAAAACTTGTTTTAATGGACTTTATAGAGTCAATAGCAAAGGACTCTTTAATGTCCCTTTTGGAAAATATGTCAAACCATTGATCTGCAATGAAGAAAACTTATTAGCTGTCAACCATCATTTACAGAAAGTGACGATCCTACAAGGGGATTTTGTCCAAACCCTAAATTATGCCAATAACAAGACTTTATTTTATTTTGATCCTCCCTATAAACCGATTAAAAAAACATCAGCTTTTACCTCTTATACTAAAGAAGATTTTAACGATGAGGAGCAAATAAGATTAAAACAATTTATCGATCGAGTCGATCGGGCAGGTTATAAATTTATTTTAAGTAATTCCGACGTTAAAAACTTTGACTCTGACAATAATTTTTTTGATGATTTATATAAAGATTATAATATTCAAAGGGTAAAAGCTCGACGAAATATTAATTCCCAGGGCAATAATAGGGGAGAAATCTGGGAATTACTGATCAATAATTGACAAAAAATAAGCCTAACAGAAAAGAGGGGACAAAATGATACTAAATCCTGTTTAAAAGCTATAGCGGAGCAGTGAGAAATCATCAATAACTTGGGAGTTAATTGCGCGATGAAAAACGGATTTGGAATGATTATCTTAAAAGCTCGTTTAAAGGATGAGCTTAGAATTAATTTAGTCATTGTTTAATTCTGCGATAATATCATCAATGTTTCCCCGAAAGACTTTCCCTTGTTGGTATTCTTGATGCGCTTGATGGATATTCTTGGCGATTTCTTCTCGTCTTTTTTCAATTTGTCTATGTCGAATAATACTGATTAAATCATCTTGTTCATCACAGGAAAGATTGTCAATCATTTCTAAAATTTGATGAAATTGAAGGGTTGGTGACATTGTGGCTTTTCCTTTTTCAAATGAAAGCATAAATTTATTATAGCTGCCACTGCCCTCCCTAACTTTTTTCTAATTCTTTTCGTTTCGTGGCAGGGAAATTGTTTCCTCGATCGCCTCTTTTGTCAATCCCCGACGAAGATCAGCTAGAGGCTCTTCAAAAATTAGTGAATAGCACTTTTTAAGCTTTCCTTGGCTTCTTCATAGCACCCATGCAAAAGTGAAGTGCAACCCCCTGGATTGACAGAGGTAAGCCCCTAGAGATAGTCTGGAGTTTCTGATAAGAGAAAGACTATCCGAGCGCCTATATCCATCTTAAGCCAAAAATTTGCTTTGACCACAGTGCTTATCTCGCCAATGGCAATTAATTTGGCACGACTACGTTTACCCTTCTGAGTATGAATTTTATCTGCAATCATCCCTCGATCGAGCATTGTTTAAAACAACAATTAATTAATATTTTTCCAGAAAACAACCATAAATTAACTTTCTATCGTTGCTCAAAAACTGATAGTGTCCTCTATCGTTCACCTCTGTTTTATTATTTTACGTCCGCTCAATGTCAAACCATATTTAACCATTTAATCGTCCTTTTTCCGCAAATTCAGCTTAGGGAAGGATGGCTAGAATTATTATTAGATCAGCAATTTTTGTCCTTTTGGTTACTGAAATTAAACGATTTAATCGATAAATTTTTCTCGGATGAGCTTCCTCTCCATCCCAGAGGAGAATTTTTCTTTTTATTTCAATACACCCACGCTCGCTATTCTAGTTTGTTACAACTGCTCAATCGGGAAAAAATTAGTTTAACCGAGCCAGAACTATTATCCTGGCATCATCCCGCCGAAATAGCCTTAATCCTGCAAATTTTAACCGTTTGCGATTGTTGGGAAGGCCAGAAACTCTATCCCCTAACCGCGAATTTTTGCGAGGCAATGCTCAATTTTGAGCGTAACTGTCGCATTATCGGAGAATCGGCCCCAATTCAGCGATCGAGATTAATCCTGATTAGCGTCAGTCAAAAACTACTTAACCGTCTTCTCCGTCAAAAATGGCAACTGCTGCCGATGACGGAACTATAAAAATATTAACTTTTATGAATTTAGTGGACAAAACCATCAGCTTATGATAGATTTTAATTAGTGTGAGGAGCGAACCAGAATAGAGAGCCGAGACGAAACATGGACAGTCGCCGGCTCTCTTTCTGTTATTCAGGAATTATTTTCTTCTTGGCGATATTTAATAAAAGTGGGCAAATCAACCCGAAAAGAGGAATATTTCGGGGAAGGGGAGATGATAGGTGCGGGCCAATCCCTATCTTTCTTATTTAAGGATTCTACTGGCTCAATTGTCTCTAATTCCGCTAAAAACTCATCGATGGGAGCCACTTCATCCCTTTCTTGATTCTCTGTCTGAGACCAAGGCTCGATTGCGGCTGCCTTGGCGACAATGGCTAAATCCGGGGGAGAATTGCGATCGCTACCGCGCTGGAAATACTGGGCCAAGGCCGCTTTATACTGGAGGGTGTAGCGTTGCTGACGTTGGAGACGGGTGCGTAATTCCTGCAATTGCTGGTCATAGTTGCACAGTTTTTGGCTTTTTTCCTGATAACTTTCCTGAATTAAGGCACATTCTCGCTCTAAACGGGCTAATTGTTGACGCGTGCGGGTCAATTCTGCGGTCAAATTGGCAATAATCATCGGTTGCCGTTGTTCTGCTTGACGATACTGTTCGATTTCCCCTAAAGCTCGCTGTAATTGTTGCTTTTCGTATTGCAGTTCCTCGTTTTGCTGCTGGATTAGGGTATCGCAACTTTGCCAGCGACGATGTTGCTCGGCTAACTGCGATCGCAGTTCCCCGAAAGCTTGCTCCCGTCGCCAGATCTCCGCTTGTAATTCTTGATTTTGTTGACGTAAATGAGAGGATAGAGCTGCCCAATCTGTCTCATCTGTTGATTGACTCTCATGCTCGACAATTTCAGCAGTAATGACAGTATCCGCATGGGTGAGATGATCGAGGTACAGGTCGGAATTATCGTTCATAAAAGCCAAAGGATGAGGAAACCTAGAAGTTTAGAGACGTTAAAAGCCTTCTATCGTTCCCCAAAAAAAATGGGAACCGCATTGTTAGAGACTGCCGCGCGGTTCCACTGCCGATCCTTAAGAGGAGAACACTATAAATAACCATAAGCTTATTAGGAATTTTTGTCAATACTTAATGAGAAATTTTTTCAATAAGTTGGGAGGGGAGAGGGGAATCGACTAATTCGTAGATAGCTGTAGTGCGGGTGTCTGGCCCTGGGGCCAGGGAAGAATTAGCCACAGCAAAATTGATACAAGCATCGGTCGAGCGGGTTAGTGGCTCGATGTGCTTCAATAATTCTATAGTTTTTATTTTCCTTGTCGTATCATGCCACGTCCCCCGAAGAAAACCCCTAGCACCCCTGAACCCCCCGAAGAGCCAATTAAAGCCACTCCTCCCCTACAACCTCTACAAATTATTAAAAAGGGTTCTAGAGCCGCAGTACCCCCCAAACCCCCGGAAACCCCTTCAGAAATCATCGAGGAAAAACCAGCCGCAGAAACGGTAAAATCAGTCAGTAGCGAGATAAAATCTCCTTTCCGTCCCCGTTCCGATTCGGCTCCTCTATTCCGAAAACCAATTCCCAAAGCAGAAATTCCCGTCATCGAAAAAGCGACGGGAGCCAATGGCGAAGTATTTAATCTGACCGATTCTGTCCTGATTACCGAACCTTTTGGTACTCGTATTGCCGCTATTATCGATAGTTTTTATGCCGATGCTCAAGGCGAAATCTGGGCGCAACTCAAACCAGTGGAAGTTAATCCCGATTGTCGCTGGGAACAGGCCTGTATTCGCTCTCAGGGTTTGGTAAAAGCTGAGTAAGACAGTTATCAGTTATCAGTTATCAGTTATCAGTTATCAGTTATCAGTTATCAGTTATCAGTTATCAGTTATCAGTTATCAGTTATCAGTTATCAGTTATCAGTTATCAGTTATCAGTTATAAACCTAAACGTCCTAAATAAGATTCTAATTGTTCAATTCCATCAGCTTGCGGATCGCGTTTTTTATCCCGCCATACTTTTAATTCAATCCCTAAAATTACATCTTTATAACTCAGACATAAATCCATTCTATCGCTACCAATTGCATATTCCCTTTCTAAAACTCCCCC
>NZ_SFBZ01000045.1:0-3942 GCF_007095495.1 Microcystis sp. M_QC_C_20170808_M9Col
GTGGGGTAAAATCGAAACGAGTAGGCTTTTTCCATACCTCACATTTTAGCATATATTTCGTAAATGTGCTAATATTTAACAGTAAAGCCGTCGTAGAACGACGGGGTTTCAGACCCAAAATTTCCGATGAAAGGAATTTTTATTGGCTTAATTGAGGGATATCGACGGTTTATTTCGCCGCTATTTCCCCCTTCCTGTCGTTTTCAACCCACCTGTTCCCAGTATGCCATGGAAGCGATCGATCGCTTTGGTGTGCTGCGGGGTTCTTGGTTGGCAATTAAGCGCATTCTCCGTTGTCATCCCTTTCACCCCGGAGGTTACGATCCCGTGCCTCCCTGTCACCACAAGCACGATTAAAAGCCAAAAACCCTGTCTATTTTCTTTGGGGAAAACGCTCGATATCGGCGATACCATAAAAGATGATCTGTTTATCTTTTAAACGTAGTCGATCGACTCTTAATTGGGTACCATCGAGGGCAAATTTATCTAAATCCATGAGGTTGTTAACGTGGCTGATTAAAGCTTCTCCTAAAGCTTTCGATCTTTCGTCCCCTTGATAAACCACCTCAACAAACTGAATTTTTCGCCGTTCTTCCACAACCACAGCAGTGGTCATTTCTAGAAGAATTGGTTCTTCTTCTCCCAATTTGATGAGACTTTTCAGAGTTAAAGTTTTATCGTCATTGAGAATTAATTCCGTATTCTGACAGTGAATTGATTTACCTTCGTACTCTAATCTTTGCAGTTTTTCGACAATAAAAGGTGTATTAAAAGAGGTGGTTAAGTCTTCTTCCGTTAAAACTACCCGCAAAGTGGCCCGCGTCGGTTGACGGAGTTTTACCTGTCCGGTAAAAATGGCACTAAAATCGATCGCCACCGCTTGTACATACAATTCCATGGCTTCGATGCGTAGGCCATTGTACATCAGCATCGACTGACCGATAAAGTCAAAACCGTCGATACTGCCTTGCAGTAATTTGGCCACGGGTTCGGCGCGGACAGTGGCTTTCAGCTTGCCTGTCCGTTTGAATAATGCAGCGATCGCAGCACTCACCGCCTTACTGATGAGTTGATCGCCGCTCTGATTGGGAAAAGGTAAGCTACCAAACACGCCTGCTGTCATATCTCTCATAGGTGGGACTGCAACGATCTTAACATTATTTAAAGTTTCTTTACATCTCGTTTTATTAATGAGGATGATAAGCAATCTGTATGATTCTGTAGAGGTTATAAATTTTTAGCGGTCTATCCCGTGCTAGGGGATAGGATGTAAAAATGCTACTATCCCAGTGATATAGCGTTTTTCACTTAGAAAATCGGGGTTAAAAACGTGGTTGCCATTTCAGATCAACAACAGTTAGCCGCTACCCACAACCACAGCGATCGAGTGGCGGTATTATTGATGGGATACGGGGAAGTGGAGAGTTACGAGGACTTCGCCAACTATAATGAACAGGCCTTAAATTTGCTGACGGCTAAGTTCGCTCCTGTACCGACTTGGGTTTATCCTCCCCTAGCGAAATTATTGGCCATATTTGACCTACACGAATGGCAACACCAGCATAATCACTTTATTTCGCCCCATAACCACATTTTCGAGCATCAAAGACAGGAAATCGAGCGCAATTTACAGGCAAAATGGGGTAATCGGGTGGAGGTATTCAAAGCGTTTAACTTCTGCGCGCCTTTTTTACCGGCACAAGTATTAACGGAAATCCGCGAGCGAGGATTCGAGAAAATTTTGATCTATCCTCTCCTCGTTGTTGATTCTATCTTTACCAGTGGCATTGCGATCGAACAAGTTAACAAAGCTTTAGCTCAAGGACAAACGGGGGAACATTGGGTCAAAGGATTGCGCTACATTCCCTCGTTTTATAACCAACCCGCTTATATAGAGCTAATGGCGCGGTTAGTGGAGGAAAAAATCGCTGCTGAGGTAGCTAGTAGCTGTCTTCCCTCGCAAATTGGCATTATTTTAATGAATCACGGTTGTCCCCACGAAGCTAAGGGATTTACGTCGGGAATCGATGAAAGTCAAGCTTTATACGAGTTGGTCCGGGAAAAATTAATCTATCGTTATCCCTTGATTTCTGTGGGTTGGTTAAATCACCAAACCCCCTTAATTAAATGGACGCAACCGAATGCAGAGTTAGCGGCGAAGAATTTAATCGAATTAGGGGCCAAAGCCTTAATTTTCATGCCGATTGGCTTTGCTACGGAAAATCACGAAACTTTACTGGATGTGGAGCATATTATCGAAGCTTTACGCCGCAAACACGACCAGGTTAATTATGTGCAGATGGCCTGTGTCAACGATAACCCCGAATTTTGCCAGATGGCTGCCGATTGGGCCGAGGAACACATCGAAGCTTTGCTATCACAAGAGGCTTTATCTGTCAATACTTCTGTAACAATTCCTCACATTCATTCCGATCACCATCATCACCACGGACATCACCATCATCATTAAGCTTGGACAGTGGCAAAGAGGGGCAACGGCGAAAATTAGTCCTACCACTTGTCACTGTTGGAGGTATAATCTATAATTGTGCTTTCCTGGGTACGTAGCTCAATGGATAGAGCATCCGCCTTCTAAGCGGACGGTTGTAGGTTCGATCCCTACCGTACCCGTTATTGTTAAGTAGGGATGGGAAATTCTCTCCTCTTGTCCCGGGGACAATCGCTTTGATGCGGTGAGCGTCGAATTGGGGCAGTTGAGTCCCGTCAGTTGATATTAATTGTGTTTAATTTAGTTTGCGATCGAGTTGAAGCGCAGTCAAGGGAGAAGGCAAAGGCGAATCAGACATACTGTGTCACAATATCTCACGGAATGAGGATATACAGCCTGAGAAGGAGTAAAACAAGAGAAACTACCTGAAACTCCTTCTTCTGTGCATCCCTCTATTTAATAGTTTGCCCTCTTTGCAATAGCCTTTCTCGTCTCTTTTGACGGGATTCTGTTTCCAGTTGGGCGAGTATATCGTCTAAAAAAAGATTATAAAGCTCAATCTGGCGGTTAGTTTCCCGTAAGCTTTCAAGACATTGTTTTCTCGTTGCTTCATCGGGATAGGAGGTGCGGTAAGTCATCATAAGTTCCATTGCCTCTTTACTTCATCAACACTAGCACTAACAGCATCCACACTGGCTGTTCCTTGCAAAATCGCTCTTTCTAACATCTCTAGCATCGTATTTGAGAGAGTCGGCTGCTCTTGTAAAATTCTCAGCAGGATATTATTAATTCGGGAGTAGGAATTAGTTACCCTCTCTCTGGCATTAGATAATTCTTCTAATTCTGATAATGTCCGTTCATTTTCCCCATATTCTCTAAAAAGTTGCCATTCCGTTGCCGATGCGTACTCTATCTGATCCGCTAGTTGACGCAGTAGATCAAAAATGCTCGTTAAGGTTTCCTCCGGTAATGTAGCCATATTCAATTATTTCTATTATCCCCAGTCTATAATCTGGTTGGTACGAGGTAATCCTGTTTAATTTAGTTTGCGATCGAGTTGAGGGTCAGTCAAGGGAGAAGGCAAAGGCGAATCAGACATACTGCGTCACAATATCTCACGGAATGAGAATAGTTCGCCTGAGAAGCAGTAAAACAGGGGCAAGGAAGCGATCGCTAGTGTGAGAGATATATAACTTAAGATTTGTGACGCGATCACGACAAAGCAGAATTAATAGTTCCACTGGTTCAGGGAAATGATCAGATTATCGTTGAATCGGAACAAGCGATCGAGGTGACATCCGATTGTTGTTAAGCTAAGACGCATTTAAACCGCTTATTCTTAGATTAGCCAAACTTCTCTCACCCCCCCCGACGTCGGGTAGGGCTGTTTCATTTAAATTAAGTACAGCTGATTTTGAGTCAATAAATTTGACTGAAAATTCTCAAGTTTATCTTTCTCTAACCAAAAGAGTTAGTCACAATAATTAATCTTT